>CAZKCB010000037.1:0-1204 GCA_964550965.1 uncultured Oscillospiraceae bacterium | reverse complement strand
TAGGTCCTTCAGGAAGCGGGAAAACCACGCTTTGCAATCTGATCCCCCGCTTTTATGATGTGTCTTCAGGAAACATATTGATCGACGGTCAGAATATCAAGGATGTCACGGTCAGCTCACTGAGGTCACAGATCGGAGTAGTCCAGCAGGATGTTTATCTTTTTTCCGGAACCGTTTTGGAAAACATCGAATACGGAAAGCCCGGAGCTTCTCTTGAGGAAGTAAAAAAAGCCGCAAAGCTTGCCGGTGCTGATGAATTCATAGAAGCACTGCCGCAGCAGTATGATACCTATGTCGGGGAGCGGGGAGTGAAGCTTTCCGGAGGCCAAAAGCAAAGGATCAGCATTGCAAGGGTATTCCTAAAAAATCCGCCGATCCTTATCCTTGATGAAGAGACATCCGCACTTGATAATGAAAGCGAGCAAATAATACAAAGATCGCTTGAGAAATTGGCAAAGGGGAGAACGACGTTTACGATCGCGCATCGCCTGACGACCATAAAAAATGCATCCGTGATCCTCGTGCTGACTGAAAAAGGCATTGAGGAGCAGGGAAGCCATGAAGAACTGATCCGCAAAGACGGCGTCTATGCGAGACTTTATCGGATGTATGAGTAGCCTGTTAAAGCCAATAGCTGCGAATGGCTGTAGTTAAAAAAGGAGCGCAAGTGAGCAAAGAGAGCGATGCATTATTGTTATGGTACCGGGAAAATGCGAGAGTCCTTCTCTGGAGGAGCGACCCGACGCCTTATCATGTCTGGATCTCTGAAATCATGCTGCAGCAGACCCGCGTAGAAGCTGGGAAGGCTTATTTCGAAAGGTTTACACAGGAGCTTCCTGATGTTTTTTCGCTGGCAAATGTCAGTGATCAGAAACTGATGAAGCTATGGGAAGGTCTTGGATACTATAACCGAGCCAGGAACCTCAAAAAAGCGGCTGGGATCGTCGTCGAAATGCATGGCGGAAAGATCCCTGACAGCTACGACGAACTGCTTAAGCTTCCGGGAATCGGGCCTTACACGGCGGGAGCCATCGGCTCGATCGCATTTGGACTTTGTGTACCGGCAATCGACGGAAATGTACAGAGAGTTTTTTCACGGCTGTTTGAAAACCGGGAGGAAATTTCGACTGCTTCGGCGAAAAACTGGGCAAGAGAAACCTCTTTGGAGATGATGACGAAAGAAAGCCCCGGGGATTTTAACCAG
>CAZKCB010000036.1:2107-12710 GCA_964550965.1 uncultured Oscillospiraceae bacterium | reverse complement strand
CAAGACTGCCGATTCTGCCGAAATGGTCATTCCCATCAAAATCGATGTCAATAAAGGCGATACCAATCTCATTGCAGGCGTGACGGCAAAGGCGCAGATCGAAATCCAGAAAAAACCCAATGTTTTGTCCGTGCCGATCGATGCGATCGCGGAAGATCCTGAGACCGGTGCAAGCTACGTTTTAAAATTAAACGGAACAAAATTGAAAAAGGTAGAGGTAACAATTGGCATCGAAGGCGATTTTGATGTTGAGGTTGCTTCTGCTGACCTGAAAGACGGCGATCAGGTCGTTTTAAGCCCGACCTTTGATCTTACGGAGGGGATGGAAGTCCTCGCCCTTCCTCAGTAAGGGGGCGGCGAATATGACAACAGAATTGATCAGGATCGAAAACCTGACCAAGGTATATAAGAACGGTGACATTGAGGTCCCCGCTCTTCGCAATATTGATTTGACGATCGATAAAGGCGAATATGTAGCCATCATGGGCGCCTCCGGCTCCGGAAAATCGACCCTGATGAATATCTTAGGCTGCCTTGACCGACCGACCGAAGGCTACTATTATCTTGAAGGCATCGATGTTATGGAAAAAACAGATAATGAGCTTTCGACGGTAAGAAATCAAAAGCTCGGTTTTGTGTTTCAGTCTTTTAATCTGATTCCGCGTACCAGTGCTTTAAAAAATGTCGAACTGCCGATGATCTATGGGCGAGTGCGTGTGGAAGAGCGCGAGGAACGAGCTTATGAGCTTTTGGAACGCGTTGGTCTCGGAGAGAGGGCGAATCACATGCCGAATGAACTTTCCGGTGGACAAAAGCAAAGAGTCGCGATCGCGCGGGCTCTCGCAAACAACCCGCCGATCATTTTGGCCGATGAGCCGACCGGAAACCTTGACTCGCAGTCTTCGGTAGAGATCATGGATATTTTCTCCAAATTGAATCGGGAAGAGGGAAATACGGTAATTGTCGTTACCCATGAGCGCGAGATCGCAGAATATACCGACCGCATCATCACCTTCCGTGACGGAAAGATCTTAAAAGACGAGATCCTTCACGAAAAAGAGGAGGGTGAATCATGCTGATCATTGAAAATATAAGGCTGGCGCTTACGGCGATCCGAAGCAATAAAATGAGATCTTTTTTGACCATGCTCGGTATCATCATCGGTATCAGCTCCGTCATTGCGATCACATCGATCGGCTCTTCCGCAAAGGCTGCGGTAAATGAGCAGTTCAGTTCTTTCGGTAAAAATTACATGTACATTTATATGAACTGGCAGCTGATGCAGGATCAGACGATCCAGGAATCGGATCTGATCCAGGAAGAAGATGTAGAAGCTCTCAAGGCCAGATTTCCAAACGAGATTCTTTACATCGCACCTTATGCCAGCGCAGAAAGTGAAGTCACGATCGCCAGAATAAAAGGCAAAGTGCAGATGTCCGGTGTTGCTGCCGACTACAATAAATTTGCCAATATGGAGATCCCCTATGGGCGGATGATCAACAGCAAAGATGTCGAAGGCGCACGGGACCGCATCGTGATCGACACGGATGCCGCACTTCACTTCTTTAACAAAGAGAACGTGGTCGGCGAAATGCTGAGTGTCACTGTCAACGGCGAACCAAAAGATCTTGCGATCGTAGGTGTTTACCGCAAAAAGCTTGGCATATTTGACAAAATACAAAAAAGCGACGCTTACACAGCGTACATTCCTTATTCCATAGCGAGATCGCCCGGCCAAAGCATCGATTACATCGAGTTGTATACGACCCCGGACAAAGATCCATCGGCTGTGGGTGCGGAAATCGCAAACTATTTGACAAAGATCAAAGGAAAAGAACCAGGGACGTACATCAATGAGACCGCGGCAGCGCAGCTTGATATGATCAACGGCATGCTCGGGACCCTGTCCATAGCAATCGGAGCGATCGCGGCCATTTCGCTTGTCGTCGGAGGTATCGGCATCATGAACATCATGCTGGTGTCGGTAACCGAACGAACCAAGGAAATCGGTATCCGAAAGTCCCTTGGAGCGAGAACCAAAGATATCCTGATGCAATTCCTGATCGAAGCGATGATCATTTCCGCGATCGGCGGGCTGATCGGTACGGGGTTCGGTGTTTCGATCGCAGCGATCGGAATGAGCTTTGCCGATATTTCGGTTTCGATCCAACCCGGAGTCATCTTTCTGGCCGTCGGCTTTTCTGCCATCGTCGGAATGTTCTTCGGTCTTTATCCTGCAAGAAAAGCCGCCAAACTTGATCCGATCGAAGCCCTGCGCTACGAGTAAAACTGGTTGTTTGAAACTTGTGTCTAAAAGGACTCAAAATAGTAAAGGTAATATTTCGAGAAAGCCGGGCGATTTCGTCCGGCTTTCTTTTGACTTGTTTTGCCCTTGTTCTGTCTTGACTCTTGACTGAAAGCGATCCAAAACGTAGTATAGATTTATGCTTCAAAGAGTATATATGAAAGATAACCGTGGGGAGGGCATATTATGAAAAATGAGGATAGAATAAAACTGCCAAAGGAAAAAAAGGATGCTATGATTTTGGCAATCAAAAACTATTTTCTGAATGAGCGCGATGAAGAATTTGGCGACCTGGCTTCTCTCTTGCTGTTAGATTTTATTATCGAAGAATTTGGCCCTGAATTTTATAATCAGGGAGTTTATGATTCCTGCAATTATATGAAGGAAAAAAGTGAAGATCTGCTGTCCCTTCAGATCTATTGAGCCAAAGCATTAAAAAAATAAAATGCGGCCATTATTTCGGAGCAGCTGAGAGAAAGATGTTGACAAGCGAAAAGGGGATATGCATAATAAACATATGAACGATTGCTCAATTGAACAATGATGAAAATATAATCGACAGAAAAGGAGAAAAAATGGCAGACAGGAATAGGGAAATCGAACACTGCGATTGCGAAGTCATCCACGAAGAAGCGGTCGACGCAGTCAGAGAAAAAATGCCGGAGGAAGAACTTTTATATGATCTTGCCGAACTCTTCAAAGTATTTGGTGATTCAACAAGGATCAAGATCCTGTGGGCACTTTATGAATCTGAACTATGTGTCTGTGATCTGGCCTTTCTTTTGAACATGACACAGTCCGCGATTTCGCATCAGCTGCGACTTTTAAAACAAGCAAAGCTCGTAAAAAACAGGAGAGACGGCAAAAACGTCTTTTACTCACTCGATGACGACCATGTCAAGCAAATCATAGATCAGGGGCTTGTACACATTTGTGAACAATAAAGGGCCTTGGAAAGCAGGGGAAAACAATGAGCATTAAAAAAATCAAACGGGGTTCAGATACATGCGGCTGCGGTTCGTGTGACTCGCACAAAGAAGAAGCGAAAACCGTCGATTCCGGCTGTGGCTGTGGCTGCGGGCATACTTATGAAAGCGGGGAAGCCTGGCTTCGAAAAAGGATATTCAAACTGTCTCTGGGGTTCGTGCTGTTTTTGGTCGCCCTTCTCCTTATGGAAGACAGACCGGAAAGACTGGTGTTTTATCTCGCGGCCTTTCTCTTTGTGGGCGGGGAGGTGGTTCTCGCAGCTCTCATAAATATCACAAAAGGAAAAGTCTTTGACGAGAACTTTCTGATGTGCATCGCTACGATCGGCGCCTTTGCGATCGGTGAATTTTCCGAAGGCGTCGCTGTCATGCTTTTTTACCAGGTAGGCGAGCTTTTTCAGGAGCTTGCAGTCAGACGATCGAGAAAATCGATTGCAGACCTTATGGACATTCGTCCCGACTTTGCGAACCTGAAAAAGGGAGAGCAGATCCTTTCTGTCGCACCCGAAAAGGTGGCGGTGGGAGACCTCATCATAATTCGACCGGGAGAAAGGGTCCCGCTTGACGGAATCGTTGTTGAAGGCATTTCTTTGCTGGATACCGCTTCGATTACCGGTGAATCCTTGCCTCGCGAAATCGAAAAAGGAGCCGAGATCTTCTCGGGCTCGATCAATCAGACCGGAGTCCTTACGGTCGAAGTGAAAAAGATTTATCAAGAATCCACGGTGGCAAGGATACTTGACCTTGTGGAAAATGCGGAAGGAAAAAAAGCACCGACGGAAAGCTTTGTTACAAAATTTGCGCGCTATTACACGCCGGCGGTCGTTATTTCTGCGGTACTGCTTGCCGTCATCCCACCGCTGGTCCTTCCCGGGGCAAGCTTTTCGGAATGGATCTATCGGGCGCTGATCTTTCTGGTTGCATCGTGTCCCTGTGCGCTTCTGATTTCGATCCCCCTCGGATTCTTTGGAGGCATCGGCGGAGCCGCAAAGCATGGCATTTTGTTAAAAGGCGGAAATTACCTTGAAGCGCTGAACCGCATCGATACGATCATCTTCGACAAGACCGGAACTCTGACAAAAGGCAGCTTCAAAGTAGCGGAAATCGAACTTGCTGACACTGCAGATACAGACGAACCAGATGGCGCGAAAGAAAAGCAAATCCTTCGCTATGCTGCAATTGCCGAACAGTTTTCGACGCATCCGATCGCTGTTTCGATCAAAAAAGCCTACGGCGAGGAAATGGATCCCGCTTTGATCGAAAGCTATGAGGAACTGGCGGGTTTTGGCACTAAAGCAAAAGCGGAAGGGCATGAGATCCTCCTGGGCAATGCAAAGCTTATGGAAAAAGAAGGCATCTTGATTTCGCGAGGAAAAGATGAGGTTGGAACGAGCATCTATATTGCAGTCGATCGGAAATACCAAGGTGCTTTGCTGATTTCCGATGAGATCAAAGAGGATGCAAAAGAGGCAGTGAAGCGTCTCCGAAAAGCGGGAGTCGCGAGGATCGTGATGCTTACGGGAGACAAAAAGGTCGTAGGAGAACGAATTGCCGCCGAGCTTGGGCTGGATGAGGTTTTTTCTGAACTCCTGCCGGAGCAAAAAGTGGAAAAGCTTGAAGAACTCAAACGAAATAAAACCACAAAAGGAGCCGTCGTTTTTGTCGGAGACGGCATCAATGACGCACCGGTCCTTTTGCGCGCAGATGTCGGCGTAGCAATGGGAGGACTTGGCTCCGATGCAGCGATCGAAGCCGCGGATGTTGTTTTGATGACGGATGAACCGAAAAAGCTTGCTGATGCCATCGAGATCGCACATCGTACGAAAAGAATCATCTGGCAGAACATCATCTTTGCGCTTGCGGTGAAACTCGCCGTCCTTATTCTTGGAGCAGGTGGTCTTGCGACGATGTGGGAAGCCGTTTTTGCGGATGTGGGGGTTGCCTTGATTGCCGTTGGCAATGCCATGCGAGCGTTGCACGTAAAATGCAAATAGACGATGGGATGAAAACTAATTTGGGAAAATGTTGAAAATCTAATGAAAAAGCGGATCGTAAATGCTATTATTAAACAATAGCCACGGCGCAGCTTTTTTTATATTGTCGAGGTTTTGTCGAGACTTTTACAGGTATACTTGCTAATATTGGAAAATGCATTTTATATTCAGAAAATTCGATTTGACACCAAGTTAAGCTTTTGCAGATTTCATGATTGCGTGTACAACTGTTACCGTTTTTTTACGGTAACCTTCCTGTAAAGGCTCTTCGGTTCCGGCGAAGAGCCTTTAATAAAAAGCCGATTCAAACAAGAACCGGTTAGTTTTTGCTGTAGGAAGTTATTAAAAAATGGAAAAACGCAAACGAAAAAAAGAATCATCAGATAAAATTAAAGTCATGCTGGCAACAGAAGGAACGTATCCGTTTCATCATGGGGGAGTCAGTACTTGGTGCGATACCATTATCAAAAATTTAAGCGGCGAGTTTGACTTCACGGTTTATAGTGTAATTATGAATCCATATGTTACCCAAAAATTTGGTTTGCCCGTAAACACAAACTTAATTAAAGTTCCTTTATGGGGAACCGAAGAACCTGTAGAACATTTGGAGGTTCCTTTTTCCAGAGTATTGATTTCAAAGACCAGAACGACTAATGCTATCATCGAGCAGCGGTTTATACCTCTTTTCCTCAAATTTGTCGAAGAAATCATGGCAAAGAAAAAAAATCCAGAGCAGTTCGGTAAAATTTTATATGAAATGTATGAGTATTTTCAGGTTTATGAGTACAAAAAGAGTTTTAAATCAAAGAAGACGTGGAAGGCTTTTTGTGATTACGTTTATGAATATGCAAAAGATAAATCTCACGGTATTGATGAACCCGGGGTTTACTCCCTGATTCAAAGTCTCGGTTGGCTGTACCGTTTTATGACTGTTTTAAACACGCCGATTCCTGAGGTGGATGTCTGTCATTCAGCCGCAGCAGCGTTTTGTGGCATTCCCTGTGTTCTCGCGAAGATAAAAAGCAATACAACAAATCTTCTGACGGAGCACGGTGTATATATGAGAGAGCAGTATCTTTCTTTGTCGAGGAACGGGAGCACACAATTTTTAAGTGACTTTTTGATTCGTCTCATTCATTCTGTAGTGAGATTGAATTATTTCTATGCGGATCAACTTTCTCCTGTTTGCGATTACAATACCAGATGGGAAAAACGATTGGGTGTTCCTGTCGAGAAGATTAGAACAATTTACAACGGTGCCGATAACAAAGTTTTTTATCCGAAAGCGAAACCTGTAGGTTCAAAGGATCCAACGGTTGTAGCTGTTGCGCGAATCGACCCGGTCAAAGATACAAAATCTTTTATTCAAGCAGCGGACCTTGTTAGAAAGGAGCTTCCGGAAACCAAATTCAAGGTGTTTGGATCTGTGACGGTAGATACCTATTTCGAAGAATGCAAAGAACTTGTCAAAGAACTTGGATTAGAGGGGACGTTTTCTTTTGAGGGACATACAGAGAACCCTGCTTCTGCTTATCACGAAGCTGATGTCATCGTTCTCTCAAGTATATCAGAAGGATTTCCATACTCTGTAGTCGAGGCGATGATGTCTGGAACGGCAATCGTCTCCACTGAAGTCGGGGGAGTCGCTGAAGCGGTAGGCGAATATGCAAAGCTGGTGCCTCCGCGAAATCCTGAAAAACTGGCAGAAGGTATTCTTTTCCTTCTGAAAGATGGAGAGACTCGGCAGGAAATAGCAGAGGGTGCCAGAGAACGGGCGCTCGGTAACTTTACAATGTCTAAAATACAAGAAAACTACTATAAAAATTATGTCAATTTAGTACTAACACATTCCTACAAAAAAAGATATAATATAGCCAGTAAATGGGAAGCGCAAAACATTGATTATGAGCAGACTCAGTTGTATATGGAGAAAGCATTGGTGTTGTTTTCCAGCGGTTATCTTGAAGAAGGGCGAGCACAGTTACAGGAGGCATTTCGACGCAACAACAATCCGGTGGCCATACCTTCTTTACTTGCGATGATGGCAGAAGCCTACCGTAAGAGAGGAAGAAAAGATGAGATGCTTTGCGAACTTGAAAAGGCCGAGGCTATTATGGGTTTGCAAATAAATGGTGAATGTATATGATGTATGCTAATAATATTTGTAGAGGAGAACTAAAAAGGATGGCACATGTTTGATTTCCAGGTTGCAACGGCATTTATTGAAGAGCTTCGGAGTTACTGCAACAAGCTGATTGATTTAGCAAAAAACAAAGTCGGTGAGACAAAAAAGGAAAAAGAAAACCTTATCAGGCTCATTGTAGAAAATTCTACAATGAGAGAGGAAGACCTGCTTTTTTCAGTACGTGCTGAAGCAAGTGGAGAGCCTCCTCGTTCAGGTATTACAGATTTTGATTCTGCCTTAAAATTTCGCGATGAGCTGAAAGTTTATTTCAATGAACTGGCAGATAATGCAAAAGAGCAGATGGAAGAGGCCAAAACCGAAAAAGATGATCTGATGCAAACACTCGAAAACCTTCAGGCAAGTGCACAAGCGATTCCGCATATCCTTGCGGAAGAGAAAAAGATACACCCCTTTTATAATACTGAGAAAAGGCAGGGTGTTGAGACCCTCGGATTTTGGGAAGAACCACCATTTGAGGAATATGTTTCAACAATCACAAACCACGTTGCCTGTGAGGGTTCAAAGGATTTTAACAATATCAAAGCGCGTAAAGAATTTGTACAGGCACAGCAAGGCAATGCTTTTGCGATGGCATCGAGTGGCGAATTCGTCGGCGCTGGCTGGGATCTTGGAAGTACTCAAGAAAGAGATTCAGCTGCTCCCGTTGAAATGTTTTATGACGCGCAGAGCCATGGGGCTCCCGGAGCAGAGGCTATAAAAAATCGATATATTGTTGGTAAACTTGCAGGGAAACACCTTGTAGATCATCGCGGTTCGATGATCATAGAGAGAGGTGCGCTAATCACTCCTGATACGATCAAAAAAGCAGAAGAAGAAGGCAAACTTGTTGAACTGATTCTGAATATGACCTGGAAAAAGGAGTAATTAATGACTGGAAACAACAAGGAAGCATTGAGCAGTGGAGACCGGCAAACAGAATTAGATAAACTTTTAAAAGAAGTAGGGGAAAAGTGTGCCAGCCCTCACGATAGCCTTGAAGTTGCAGCGGTTTTAGAGTCGTTTGGTTGGATCGATAAACGTGCAACTGAGGTTTTTGGAGTTTCGGATGTTTTTGAACTTGCGACCATGATTTGGAACATGGTCAAAAACAAGGTCAGCACCACTTCGATCGCGAAACCTGAAAAATTCAATTATTTTGCGGAAAGCATCAATTTGATAAAGAGTTTTCTTCGGGGAGTCATTTTTGCATTGCCAATGTTTCTATCTTTGGCGGCGATGCTTACTCTTCGACTGTCCCTCTGGTCGTATCAGCTTCTTAGTACTGAATTGGCAACGTGCATAGGAATTGGAACGATCTTGAGCTTTGTTACCGTTGGCGGATTTATGCAGACGATAGCGAGAACAAGTTTTTTTAATATCAATCAAGGCTTTTATGGGATTGCAAAGAAAACGACGTATGCCTTTATTGAACAAGGCATAGTCGTGTCTATTGCTGTGAGTGTCATCTATTACCTTATCAATTTGTATTTTCGTCTTTTTCCGGCCAACATGGTTATCGTTACGCTTGCCTACTATTTTTTTCTCTGCACGATATGGCTTTCGCTGACTGTAATGTATGTATTAAAAAAGGAAATCATTTTTTCTGGGCTAATATTGATTGGTATTGGTATCGTGGCCTTGCTTTTTCTTGTTCTTGGGGTAAAAATTATCACGTCTCAGCTAATCGCCTTGGGTGTCGTTTCCGTTTTAGGCTTTATAATTGTCACTTACTACTTTAACAAGTTACAAAAAAAGATGGAAAAAGGGATTGCGGTCGGTATGCCCAGAAGGTCTGTTACGGCATTTATTTTGGCTCCCTATTTTCTATATGGCGCTTTTTATTTTGCCTTTTTATTTTTGGACAGAGTACTGGCCTGGTCTGCAAACGGAGAAAACACCCCTTGGATCGTCTGGTTCAGAGGTGATTATGAACTTGGACTTGATTTTTCTCTTTTAATGATGATTTTGCCAATGGGATTTTGTGAGGTCGTCGTCACATGGTTTATGAGGAAATTGGAATATCAGCAAAAAAGTCAGTTCATAAATTATCAACAGGGCGGTTTTAACAAATCTTACACAAAACAATATCTCGGGAGTCTTCTTTTGGTTGCCGTGACTTCGGTGGTGAGCGCTTTCCTTGTCTTTTCTGCGGTTGAATATTTAAATGCTCATTTGACAGGCATTCTTGAAGACGCATATTCCTTTAACGACATAACATATTTTGTTTTTCGTTGGGGACTTGCGGCGTATGGCATTCTTTCTGTTGGTGTAACAAATGCAGTTATTCTGTTTTCTTTATCACGTCCGAAACCTGTAATGCAGATGATGGGTATCTCGATTGTGGTCAACTTTCTGATCGGCTTTGTGCTTACGAGGTGGTTTACTCTGGAATATGCTGTTTTGGGAATCTTTGTCGGAGCGATTGTGTTTTTGGCCGGAACGCTATATTATGCGCTGCAAGCGATACAGGATCTTGATTATTGTATGTATGCAGCATCATAGGAGACGAATATGTATTTTTCGTTTGCCAATCATTTTTATAATTTAGGTCACTATTTCATAGGATTCAGCATTCTGTTTGTGCTTTATCCAATGCTTGCATTCCCTAAAAAAAGCGGGGATCGGACAGAAAGAATACTCTCAAATTACTTCCATATGGTGCTACTTCTTATTTTAGCAGGCTATTTTCTTGCGGCTTTGCAACTTTTTGAATTTATAGGACTTTTTATCGTCACGGCCTTAGTTTATACGTACTATTTTTTTCATAAAAATTCGCCGATTTATGCGCGAGAGGTCATAACAAAAATCAAAATGTATTTTTTGGATTCCCTCGACAATGTTCAAAAGTTTTGTTAAGTTCCTGCACTATTTAAACATCCCACCAAAGGAAATTTAAAATAGTAGATTTTAGCCACGCATTACACTGATTTCAAGAAGTGTAAGTCACAACCAGTCATAAATTAAATTTTTTAAAATTGTAATACCGCAGTTTGATTTAACAGTTTTCATGTCAGATTAGAATTTGCACCACATTTTAAATACATATCTAGAAGGACACCTACACCATATCTCGATAAGAAAAACTCAAAGATGTAAAGTTTTCTACTCGATGTTACACTACTTTCAAAACAGT
>CAZKCB010000036.1:0-2097 GCA_964550965.1 uncultured Oscillospiraceae bacterium | reverse complement strand
GATTCTTGGCTTTTCGATCTATCTGCGATATTATGACGCAATAGTCAATGCCGCTCCCGATATGTCTGATGCCGGCGTAACGCTCGCTTGGATGAAATACATCAATAGTGATCAATTGTTCCACGATGGAATTTATCCGCAGGGTTTTTCTATTTACCTTGCTACGTTGCAGAAGCTTGCGGCGATAGACCCCCTTTATATTATAAAATATACAGGACCTATGAATGGACTCTTAATGGGCTTCACACTTTATTTTGTGATTTCGCGGCTCACGAAAAAACCTTATGTCGGATTGTTTGCCTTTTTCTTTTATGGAGTTTTGTCTTGCTATTTGCCGCTCGAAATTGACAGGCAGGTTGCGACCAACTCAGAGGAATTCGGTTTTATCTTTATTCTTCCGACGATTTTTTTCCTTTACGAATATATGAAAACCGGGCAGCGAAGCAACCTGAGAATTGCCTTTTATGGTTTGACCATCACGGCACTCGTTCATCAAGTGGCATTTGCGTTTGCCTTTATTGGTGTGTTAATCGTTTTGGCATTATCGGTTATTGTCATTGGAAAAGAAAGTATTTCAAGAATAAAACTTACGTTCCTGTTTGGTGTACTGGCCGGGGTTATTTCCTCGCTGCCCCTTTTGATCGGTTTTCTTGCGGGAAAACGCGTGCATTCGAGCTCCTATGAGTTTCTGGTTGCGCAAATCACGGAAATTGGTTATCCGGAGATTGGGCTTTTGAGTAGGATCGCTCTTTGCTGTATTGGATTTTTGTTTCTTTATATCTTGATATACATTCGCTCGTTGAAAAAAGTTTTTGCGGAATTGTTTGTGTTTTCCTTTTCCGGGATTGCATTTTTGGTTTATTATTATGCTGGTGTTTTAACACAAAATCAAATGATTGCCTCTCGCTTTACCTCTTTATGGGGATTGATCCTTCTATTGCCGATTTGTCTTGTGATTTCTATTCTGATCGGCTTACTTGGAAGCAACTCGCGGGAGACAGTTATTTGTGCGCTGTCTATTTCTGCTCTCCTTGGATTGAGTTTGCTGTACTTTAGACCTCAAGCAATTGTTCCTTACAAAATGCAAAGGAATAGTGATGTTGAGCAATATTATTTGATCAGTCAGACGTTTGAACCGACGAAATGGACCATCGTTTCACAGACAGAGGGTTATTCGCTTGCGCTTGGAAAAGGCTATCATATTATGATGAGTGACTTTATTAAGTGGTATGATCCATCCAACCCCAATAGTTATTTGGTAAATCAGGAGTCGGATCAAGCTTATAAATCCCCGGACGTTTTTATTTTCTTTGAAAAGAAAATTTTCACAACGTCTTTTGAAAGTATGGCAAGCATCTATGAACAGCGAAGACTGGACAACCAGCAAATGAAAGAATGGATCAAGGAATTTAAAATAAGACATCATAACATATCGGTTTTTTATGAAGACGAAGAATCGATTGTCTATAGAATACATCAGGATTTTGAACCAAAGCAGGAAACATATTGATCTTGAAGACGTAGAGAAAGGAAGGATGACAATGGGAACTGTTCTTGTAACAAACGGACAACAGAGAAAAACGTTGGCGGTCGTCCGTTCTCTTGGGAAAAGAGGAGTGAAAGTAATCGTGTCCGAAACGACGGTGTTTAACCCCTCCTGCTTTTCTAAATACTGCAGCGGATTTGAAAAAAATGTCGATCCGGCAAAAGACCCGGAAGGGTATTATCTCTGGCTTTGTGCTATGATAAGAAAACACAATTGTGACGTTCTTTTCCCAATGGATGATGATGTCATGGAGATTGTGATTGCGCATTATGAGGAATTGTCAAAGCTCTGCAGGATCCCAATCCCAGCTTCCGCAGGAGTATATATGACTGCGGCGGATAAAGGGCACTCTACGCTTCGTGCGCTTAGCAAAGGAGTGCCTTGCCCCGCTACGCTATTCCCGGAGAACAAGAGAGAAGCAGAAGTATTAACTGCAGATTGCCCCCTTCCTTTTGTTATAAAACCCCGAAAGAGTTCGGGCTCAAGAGGAATTCGTATGGTTAGAGACAGGAGCCAATTCAGTGAAATGTATGAGGCGGCGGCCGATGTAT
>CAZKCB010000035.1:0-12794 GCA_964550965.1 uncultured Oscillospiraceae bacterium | reverse complement strand
CATTGACCATGCGAAGAAGATTTTCTCCTGCACCTGATGTCGTTGTTGTCGTTGTTGTGATATAGGTCGCAGAGTTTCTCCAATCGTCAGAGATCTGCAGGTTACGCGCAGTGATCTCGGTAGCCCCGCTTCCTCCCGAAAATAGATCTTTCGCTGTACCTGCCGGATTTTCGTTCAAGGAATTGAACTTTTCGGCAAAGTTTGTGGCAAGGGTGTCAAGGGACTCTAAATAATAAAGGGTACCGCTGGCGCCGTTTTCTCCGGCTGAAATGTCTGCGTAGGTGCCTTCGCCGTTGATCAGATCGACATAGCCCTTGATCGAACCGCTTGAAAACGAATCTGTAATGTCTTTGTCACCATTCGTTCCAAAACTGCTGTTCATTACAATCGATACGGTGCCTTTGCCATCGGTCGACTTTTGCACGGAAATCGTATTGTAGGAGCCTTTGTCAATGAGCGGAACGTCAATTCCCAATTTGGAATCATAAATCGAAATGCTTATATTGGGAATGCTTCTGTCTTCTGTAACCTGTTCACTTGTCGTTATGACTTTTATATTTGCAAGAGTGGAAAGCTTATCGATAAAAGCATTTCTCCTGTCGTAAAGTTCATTTGGGCTCTCTCCGCTGATTTCTTCCTCACGGATCGCTTTGTTGAGATCCGCAATGCTCTGAACAGTGGAGTTGAATGTGTTGTCGACTACCACCTCTGACAAATCGCTGACCGCTTGCGTGCGGACATTTGTGATCTGCTCGGAATAGGCGTTGAGCATGGCGGTGAGAGATTCTGCAGAAGTACGGACAACCAAAGCGAGATCGCTGCTGGTCGGCGCTTGTGAATATTTTTGGAGGTTGCCTGCAAAGTCAGTGATTTGCTGCATGAGGCCATCTGTCATAGCTTCGTCGATGACGCTCAAGGTTTCTTCTAAGCCTCCGAGGAAAGTATCATATTTGCTTGCTTCGCCGGATTGTTCTCTAAAACGGGAATCAAGGAAAGCGTCTCTGGTCTGAGAGATACCTGCCACATCGACTCCTTGTCCAGGTGTTTCTTTACCGGTCGTGTATTGCTTCGTAAAATCGCTGCTTGAAATGGAATTCAAGTCGACTTTTTGTCTGGTGTAATTTTCAGTGTTTGCGTTGGCGATGTTGTTTCCGGTGACTGAGATGGCGGTCATGCTGGCAACAAGCGCTCTACGTGCGGTTTGAAAAGGTACAAAGGAAGGAATCACAGCAACGACCCCCTTTCATCAAATAGACTGCTCAAAAGATTTAGAAGCAGTCGCTGTCCGATGCCCTGTAGCATCAGGGTTGTAGACTGTCATATCTGTTTGGGCGTTAAGAACGGTTAATGTTTTATTTATCGTAAATAGCTTTGTCTGCAGAAGTACACGGCACTCATCCCGATAAAAAGCAATCTCCTTGAAGGCCAATTCAAACTGACCGAGCAAGGAGTAAAACCGGAGACGATATTCTTCCGGAAACTTCTGGATGGTTTCTGTCATCGTTGATGCCTGTATGCCAAGATCGTTGAGAACATCGTCGATCATCTGTTCAAAGCCTTTGGTTTTCAGTGTCAATGCCTGTAAAACTTTCAAACATTCGTCGAGGCCGGGCAAATCCCCGCTGTTTATGCAGTCAAATTCTTTCCGGAGCACAGGGATGAGGTCCTGGTATAGTACCAGGAAATCGTTGAGGTCTTTGTGGAATGTTTCCAGACGCTTGCCGCAGGCATCAAGCGTTTTTTTGGGTGCTTCTGGCATCGTATTTGATCCCTCCCAGGTTCTCGAAATCGAACCTATGCCTCAATAATGATCGCATCAGCGATCTTTTCACTCGGCACTTCATAAGTGCCGTTATCAACAGCTGCTTTAAGTTCTTCGACAGTCTTGGGTGAAGTGCTTACAGTAACATCATAAAGAATCGCCGATTTTGCGATCATGAGTTTCTTGTCATCAAAACTTCCTGTGTGGCTGCTCGAAATCTCCGAAGTGTCGACCTGATTTTTCTGTGCGTACTTGTTGGTCTCCTCGGTAGTTATTTTCTTTACAGGATCGGACGTCAAGTCGTTTAGTTTTTTTGTTTGAATATTCTTATTTGCGTTGAGAATATTGACTTCCATTGTCGCGATACCTCCTTTCGGCCTAAAAATGGCTAATCTGTTCTAACATGTTATCGACCACCATGAAAATATCTTTAGCTTTTTTTAAAAGTTTTTTTACATATAGTGCACAATATAAATTTACCACAGAATCGGCATGGTAAACAATACCTTTTATTCAAAAAAACTATATTTGAAAAATATGTGAAAAACGGCAAAAAACATTCGAAAATAATCCTTTCGAATCAGGTGTAATAAAAACGAATAATGTCATTAACAATAAAGATTAATCCGAATGCAATATTCTGGCAAAAAACGCGAAAAAAACATTGAAAACAAGCCGAAAAACGCAAAAAAAACGTAAGAATCAGTTGTCAAAAATCATAAGAGGACGTATAATACTACATATAGAAGGACAAAATTTTGACTATTGCGATAATACGAGCTGAAACCCCGCTTCGCAGCCGGAAAGGATTTTGACTATTGCGATATCTTCGCACCAAATCACCTGGTTTAAAATTATTAAGTTTCTAACAAGTATTATATATAAATAGTGAATTTGTTTTAATCAGCCCAGTTTTATTTTCTATGTGTTCGGGTATATTTGGGAATAATATTTTAGGAGGTTTTGCTGTGATCGGTAATGATTCGGTTTCCGCCATGGTGCAAAGAGCACTTGACGGCACTTGGGAACGACAGAAGGCTATATCAAACAACATAGCAAATCATGAAACCCCGGGTTACAAGGCTCAAAAAGTATTGTTTGAAAACGCTCTCAAAAAAGAAATGCAAAATTATGCACAAGGGTCCGCTGTAGAAAGGGGCCAGGGCATACGCGAAATTCTTGACTCGAACATCACAGTTGATTCTGATCAGTCTACCTCTGAGCGCTATGATGGCAACAATGTCAATCTTGACAGTGAAAATCTTGAAATGGCGAAATCTCAGATCCAATATCAATTTTTAGTCCGCAGCATGACGAATATGTTTTCAAGAATGCGCTATGCAGTCACGGAAGGGAGGAAATAAAAAATGGGTTTTTTGAGTTCCTTCAACATTTCGGGCTCCGGATTGACGGCACAGCGGCTGCGAATGGATATTATTTCCGAAAATATCGCAAATGCAAAAGTGACGCGAACTGAGGCCGGAACACCGTACAGAAGAAAAGTGGTCGTTCTTTCAAGCATCGGAGATCGCAGCGGAGTCTCCTTTAAATCCGCATACCAGAGTGCTGCAGAAAGTGCCGCAGGACAGGGCGTCCAGGTCACACAGGTTCTTGAGGATCCTTCAGAACTCGTTCCTGTCTATGATCCGACACATCCGGACGCTGATAAAAACGGGTATTATTATTTGCCGAATGTCGATACGTCACAGGAAATGATCGACATGATGGCGGCGACCAGAGCATATGAGGCAAACGTAACGGCTTTCAATGCTATGAAATCAATGGCCCTCAAGGGCTTAGAAATCGGCACCTGATTTTTCAAAAGAATAAGGCTTTTTTGGGAAAAAAGCTTCAACAAAGCACGACCGGGAAACGTGCTTGGCAAAATTGTCCGGGAAACAATTTGCTTTGGGAAATCGTTGTTTGGAATGGGAATCGTTTAAAGGGAGAAAAACATGTTTATAGTTCAGATGAATTCGTATTTTGACAGTACGGCAAATGCCATCACTCAAAAGTTAAATTCACCAGTTTCGGACGGAGCAGAAAGCAACGGTCTTGATTTTCAGGGTTATCTGCTTGATGTGGTCCAAAACGTCGAAGATACGGAGGCTGTGACAAAAATGGATGCATATAATCTGTCCATAGGCAATATGGACGATACTCATACAATGCTTATCAATGCCGCAAAAGCGGAAGTTGCTCTTCAAACCATGATCCAACTGAGAACTAAGGTCTTAGATGCCTATTCTGAGATCATGCGAATCAGTTTATAACATTCATTAGTTTTCATACGAACGGATTAGGGGAATGAACGAGCAAATAAAAAAAACCAGGGAGCTTTTCAAGCAATTCTGGGGCGGTACCTCTGGAACAGTAAAGAAGGTTATATTATTTGGAGCCATTGCAGTTGTGATAGGTGCTCTTGTCTTTAGTGTACTCATTAATACAAAAGACTATGTCGTCATCTTTGACAATCTCTCGGAAACCGAGGCAAATGAGATCCTGACTGTATTGCAGGGAATGGATGTCAGTGTAAAAATCGACGGCGGAGATTCCATCATGGTCCCGTCCGAATCCGAAGCAGAGGTCCGAATGGCTTTGGCCACTGCGGGATACCCCAAAAGCGGACTCAGCTACTACCTTATTGAAGAAAACAGCGGCATGCTGACTACCGATTACGAAAAGAAACAATATTCAAACATGCAGCTTCAGGAGCGGATCGCAGCGAGTATAGGAACTCTCGAGGGAGTCAAGCAAGCTGTTGTTACGATCACCGCACCAAGTGAAAAAGTTTTTTATCTTCAGGAAACGGAAGAGGCCACGGCATCTGTCGTGATCCACATGAAAGACGGTTACGCTCTTTCTAACAGCCAGATTTCCGGCATTCAAAATCTCATCGCCAAATCCGTCAGCGGCCTCAAAAAAAACAATATCGCGCTTGTCGACAGTCAGGGTAATAACCTCGTTGGTGGAGCGCTTTCAGACGACCCCGATTTTCTTAAGGTCTCATTGACCAGGGAAATAGAGGCTGATCTTAAGAAAAAAGTCTACGCGGTTCTCGAAGGACCTTATGATGTTTCAAAAATCAAAGTTTCTGTTACCGCAGTCGTTGATACCGACGAGGCTATCAAAGAAGAAACTGTCTACACTCCGTCGATCGACGGAAAGAACAGCGGAGTCATCAGTGAGGAATCTGCAACTTCGGAGACGTCAAGTTCAAGTGACGGAACCGGAGGTGTCCCGGGGACTGACAGCAATGCGGAGGTCACGACTTATCCAACACAGACAGGAAGCGGCGGAAACAGTTACCAAAGTACAACCGCTGATACAAAATACAAAGTAAGCGAAATCAAATCGCAAACCGAAAAATCGGGTGCGGGCGTTCAGTCGATATCTATCGGAGTTGCCATAGACAAGGCGGCATTTGATCCCGGCGAACGGGAAAGCCTCGTTGAACTTGTGTCTTATGCAGCCGGCGTAAAACCTGAAAATGTAACGGTCCAGAATTTCGACTTTGCAAAAGCCGAAGAAGGAACAGGAACAGCTACAGGCGAGACTGGCGGGGTCAAGGACAACATGCTCCTCTATCTTGGAATCGGCGGTGCAGTGCTTCTCCTCCTGATCGGACTGGTGGTGTTCCTATTGCGCGGCAAGAAGAAAAAGAAGAAAGCTCTCGAAGCTTTGGCAGAAGAACGTTTGCACGAAGCAGCTCAGAGCGGCGCAGTAAATATGGATGATCTGTTTGCAGTTCATGAACGTGAACAGGCAGAACCGATCACAGCTGTGACAGATTCCAGAAGCCAGGCGATCAAAGAATTTGCAAAAGACAATCCCGAGATCGTTGCACAGATGATCAAGTCGTGGCTGCGAAGCGAAAATGATTAAAAAAGGAAACAGGAGCAGATGAAAGATTTGACTTCAAAACAAAAGGCCGCACAGGTCGTCATATCGCTCGGGGCTGATGTCGCATCCAGCATCTATAAGCATTTGGCTGAGGATGACATTGAAAAGATCACTTATGAGATCACTCGCCAGGATTATATTGCTCCGGAAATGTCCGATCAGGCCATTGAGGAATTTTATGGTCTTTGCGTTGCACAGAAGGTATATATTGAAGGCGGCGTTTCTTACGCAAAGAATGTTTTAGAAAAGGCCTTTGGCGTCCAGCAGGGTACTGCGCTTCTTGAAAGAGTTACAAAGACTCTTCGTACGAAGGCATTTGATTTTATTCGTAAAGCGGATTATAAAAACCTGAAAAACATGATATTGAATGAGCATCCGCAGACCATCGCGCTTATTCTTTCTTATGCCAGAGCGGATCAGGCATCAGCGATCATTTCGGAATTACCGAAAGAGATCCGTGTCGATGTTGTAGAACGGATCGCTCGCATGGATCGTACCGCACCGGAAATCATCCGTCAGGTCGAGGTCATTCTCGAACGTAAATTTGAATCCGTTGTCTCGGTCGACCTTTTGGAGGTCGGTGGTATCAACTATATTGCGGAAATCATGAACAGCATAGATCGCGGAACTGAGAAATTCATCTTTGATGAACTCAATCGTATCGATCCGAAACTTTCGGATGAGATCAGAAAGAGGATGTTCGTCTTTGAAGATATTACGGTTCTCGATCCGACAGCGATCCAGAGATTCCTCAGAGAAGTGGATACAAAAGAAATGGCAATTGCGCTCAAGGGAGCAAACAAGGACGTCTCGGCAGTTATTTTCGACAACATGTCCCAGCGTATGAGCGAGACAGTCAAGAGCGAGATCGAATATCTTCATAATGTCAGAGTCAGAGATGTTGAAGATGCGCAGCAGAAGATCGTTGCCGTCATCAGAAGACTTGAAGAAGAAGGAGAAATCGTCATCTTGAAGGGCGGAAAGGATGATATCATTGTCTAGCGTTGTAAAAGCGGGAGCACTTTCGATGGTTCCCGCCATAATAAGAGAAGAATACAATGACGGATCAGCCGCGCCGGAGATCACAAATACGATCAGCCAGCAGGAAAGTTTGAATGACAGCAGAGATCTGATCATCCGTCAGGCTATCAATAAATCAAAATACATTGACAACGAAGCGATGAAGCGCGCGGATTCTCTGATCGAAGGCGCCTATAAAAAGTGCCAGCAGATCATGCTCGATGCAGAAAAAAAAGGCTTTGCGGATGGCTTCACCCGCGGCGTGGTCGAAGGAGAAAAAGCGGCGGCGTTAAAGGCAGCAGGGGGCTTTGCTGAGATCGAAGGCATGATAGAAGTTCTCAATTCGGAGCGTGCTGCAGCAATCGTTCGCGAGGAGAAAGATCTTGTTGCACTTGCATTTGAAATCGCACAAAAAATTCTTAGAAAACAGGCGGAAATCGATGAAGATATTATGATCGGCATCCTAGAAGAAGTGATTGCCGAAAATCAAGAGGGATTAAAATTATTTTTATCCGGTTATAACAGAACTATAGATCTGCATCTTGATAAAAACATCGCAAAACGTATCAAGGCAATTTCAAAAAACACAAAAGTCATAATAGTACAGGGAGACGATGTGATCCTTGCCGAGACACCACAGGGGACGACCTATTTAAGTGTTAAAGTTCAATTGGAGCAGCTTAGAGAAGCTCTTGGAGTCGAAGAAGAATAAACGGAGGGCTTGAATCGATGGAGACGACAAAGTACTTCCGTGCAATAAGAAATGCACAAACTTACAGAAGTTTTGGAAAAATCGACAAGGTCATCGGCATGATGATCGAATCTGTCGGTCCGGATTGCAGCATTGGAGATCTTTGCAAAATATATGTTCGTGGTGATCAGGAATTCATTCACGCAGAAGTCGTAGGGTTTCGAGGCAATAAAGTCCTGCTTATGCCTTACGAAGAGCCTGAAGGCATAAGTGCAGGCGATCTGGTCGAATCAGCAAATACCTCGCTGACCATCGGCATATCGGATAAATTGATCGGCAGAGTCATCAATGCGATCGGTCAGCCAATCGATGAAAAGGGACCGATCGAAGACTGTTTCCGCTGTGAAGTCCAAAGTGTAAGATCGAATCCTCTTTCCAGACCGAGGATCAGCGAGGTCCTCGAGTTTGGAGTGAAAGCTATAGATGGTCTTCTTTCCATAGGAAAAGGCCAAAGAATGGGTATCTTCGCAGGAAGCGGAGTCGGCAAAAGTACCTTGATGGGTATGATCGCAAGAAACGTAAAAGCTGACATCAACGTGATCGCGCTTGTCGGCGAAAGAGGCCGAGAGGTCAGAGAGTTTTTGGAGAGAGATCTCGGTGAAGAGGGATTGGCAAGATCGGTCCTTATCGTATCAACTTCCGACCAGCCTCCGATGCAGCGTATGAAATGCGCTATGGCGGCGACGACCATCGCTGAATATTTCAAGGATCAGGGAAAAGATGTTTTGCTCATGATGGATTCCCTTACCAGATTCGCGATGGCCCAGCGAGAGATCGGTCTTGCAACCGGAGAGCCTCCTGTAGCAAGAGGATACACTCCTTCGATCTATTCCATGCTCCCAAAACTGCTTGAACGCACCGGGAACTTCGAAAAGGGTTCTATTACAGGCATATATACCGTTCTTGTCGAAGGCGACGATGTAAACGAGCCGATCTCGGACACGGTCAGGGGTATTATCGACGGGCATATCGTTCTTTCCCGAAAAATAGCAATGAGAAATCACTATCCGGCCATCGATGTTCTTGGGAGTATCAGCAGATTGATGAATGACATTACCTCCAAGGATCAGACAGAGGCTGCCGGTAAAATCAGAAATCTTTTATCCGTTTATGATGCCAATTATGACTTGGTCAACATCGGAGCTTACAAAAGCGGAACAAATCCGGCCTTGGATCAAGCCCTTCTAAAGATAGACAGCATCAACGGATTTCTCCAGCAGAAGGTCGACGGAAAATTCACCTTTCAAGAAAGTGTTGATCTAATGAAGGCGATCGTAAGATGAAAAAGTTTCAATTCAAGCTCGAAAAATTATTGAGCTACAAGGATCAAAAACTAGGGACAGAAATGATGGCGCTGGGGGTTCTGTACAATCAGCTTCATAAGGAAGAAAAAACCCTGGAAAGCCTTTTTCTGCAAAAGCTGGAAAGCCGCGAACGCTATGACACCGCAGTAAAGGAAAAGACTACTCCCGCAACTTGTAAACTCTGTTTTGATTATATCAACTATCTTGGGGTCCGCATCAAAGAAAGCGAAAAAAGGATAAAGACGCTCGAAGGGCAGATCGACAAACAGATCGATCGTGTAAAAGAGCTTAAAGTAGAGACCAAATCCTTGGAGACGATCAAAGAATCACGCTTCAATGAATACAAACATGAGGAAAACAAAAAGGAAGAGCTTCGAATCGACGAGTTTGTATCAACGACAAAGGTGATGAACAAGAATCTTTAAGGATCTGATATAAGGAAAGGAGGTGAAAAGAAAAAATGAATGAAGGAATCAATTTCAGCAGAGCGATCTCTTTTAGAGAATCTGTTGAGAGGATGGGCAATGCAAGCCAGACCAGCCAGCCGCAAAAAGTTTCTGCAGAAGAGTCCCGCGGTGAGACGGTGTTCCAAAAGCTCTTTGCACAGGCGGTTTCTTCCGGGAACAATAAAAACACAAGTTTAACGCAGACAAAGAATGTTTCGGGAGAAGAAGAACCTGCCAGCAAAGTGGATTCGGAACAGTCTGATCAGCAACTGCAAATGGATCCGGTCATCGCTCAAAGCATTGCGCTGATGCAGAACCCAGTTGCAGCGCCGGAACTTGGAGCAGTGATACCAGATGGGATCATGCAAGAGCTTCAAGGAGAAGGCATTCCAGCAAATGTGACAAGCAGCAGTGAAACCCTCGAAAGTGGAACGATTCTCTCCGCGATCTCCGGGTCGGTCCCAGAAGTGGCTACTCCGATTAAATCCGAAACGACAAGCGTCGATTCAAGTCTCCTTACTCAACAGCAAGGCAGTGGGATCGAAAGTGACTCCACTTTTGAACAATCTCTGAAAACGCAGATTACTGAGGAACCGCTTCAAACAAATGCAAAAGAAGGATCCATTGTCAAAGACAACGTGGTCATTCCAGAGCAACAAAGCACCGCCGGTCAGCCGGAGTCCCCACCAGTCAAAATCCTTGCTGCGAATGAAAATTCCTCGGGTGATGATACTGTTTCAAGCCAACCCATAAAGAAAAAGACAGACTTGGCGCCAATGCAGGAAACAGCGGCAGCTTCAAGCGAAAAAACGGCAGGGCAGCCAGTGGATAAGAGCATCGGGCAAATTCCTAAAATCGTAGAGCAAATGCCGGAGAAGAACGAGCAAGACCTTAAGTTGATGGATCAACCCCGGGAAGTCGCTGCAAAAGGTTCTGATGTCGGAGAAAGCAGCGTTTCGGCAGCTATGCAAAAGGAATTCGAGCAAAAAGGTTCTGAAGGAAAAAGAGAGCAAGCAGGCTCCTCAAATGAAGAAGAGACACTGCTCTCAAAAACGGAAAACGACCTGACGGACCAGATCCATGTTGAAAAGGCGGAAAAAGAAGAAGTCACAAAGACCTCGTTGAACGGCAGCGAATACAAGCCAGCCGCCGAAGATGATTTTGTGGAAGACAAAGGCCGGATCTCAAAAAGCGGTGAAGGGATACAAGCCACAACAAACTCACAGGAAGTGAGCGGACTTGAAACCAAGCTGAAAGAAGAACCGCTCCCCGCCTACAGTCAGATCAGCAAGGAGATTTTAAACCGACTTGAGCAAAAGGGCCCGACACAGTTCCAGATGACCCTTGAACCTGCTGATCTTGGCCAGATCGAGATCAAAATGCAGTTCGCCAACAACAAACTGGTGATCGACATCGCAGCCGCAAACTCAAAGACACAAGCCCTTTTATCAAACCAGGTAGACAATCTTGTGATGAGCATGGGGCTTCAAAATGTAAAGGTCGAAGTGATACAGTCAGGAAACAATTCCATGACGGCACATGAAACTCTCGAAAACCAGACGCAGGCTTATACCGCAGGGAACAACACCAATTTTTCGCAAAACTCGCAAGGTGGTTTCTTGCAAAAAGGAAACACCGGAAATCTGAACCGCTGGGTTGCTAACGCGATTCTCAGCTCAGAGTCTAAGACAGATGATCTCGGACTTTCAGCCATAAGCCTCGCACAGAGGGCGGGCGTTGGAAGAATGGATTACACTATTTAGGAAAGGAGAAAGAACAATGGCAGACACTAGTGTTTCAGGATATGGAAGCAGTGCGGCAACATCAGGTACTTCGTCCTCGACATCAAGCAGCACGAAAAAAACGGGAACTAGCCTCGACATGGCAGATTTTCTGACCTTGATGGTTGCGCAGCTTAAAAATCAGGATGTTTACAATACGATGGACAACACCGAGTTTGTTGGGCAAATGGCACAGTATACTATGATCCAGACATTGACAGAACTTTATGAGATGTCACAGGCAACCTACAGTATGGGTATGGTCGGCAAAAATGTCACGGTAGAAAAAGCGGATGGAACTCAAGTGACCGGAATTGTCAAGAGCGCACAAATTGAAGGTACGCCGGACAAGATCAAGATTGAAGATACCTATTATTCAATTGATGATGTGGTTCAGATCAATGGAGACGTGGTCAAGGCAGCGACAACGACAACAACGGAAGAATAAAAAGTAGAAGAGGTGAAAGATTGTGTCTGATGCAATCAACGGCAGAAACTATGTAAGCCTGTCCGAGGCACTTGTCAGACAAACCGAAAGGCTTAATCAGACAGGACAGACCTCGGCAAATCAAAAAACAACGACTACAGGACCTTCCTTCCAGGACCTTTTAAAGCAAACGCTCGAGCAAACACAGAATCAGGCAGTTTCTTTTTCAAAACACGCAAATCTGCGTGCGCAGGAACGAAACATCACCGTAAGTGAGGCCGATCTGACAAAGCTTGGAAATGCATGTGACAAGGCTTGCGAAAAAGGGATCAAAGATGCACTGATCATGATGGATGATTCCGCCTTCATCGTGAACGCAGCGAACAAAGTAGTCATAACGGTAGTTGGCAAAGCGGAAATGAAAGAAAATGTTATCACAAATATAGACGGTGCCATCTTCATATAGCTGGACCTTACCAGGAAGCTATTGCAGTCTCTGAATGACAGACGAGACTGCGCCCGGCACAAGAAAGGGGTCACACATGTTACCATCACTTTATTCGGCAGTAGCTGGATTGAATGCTCACCAAACAAAGATGAATGTAATCGGAAACAACATTGCAAACGTTAATACTTATGGTTTCAAAGGGAGCAGAGTTACCTTCTCTGATGTATTTTATCAGACACTCAGTACTCCGTCCGGCTCAGACGAAAGCACCGGCGGTACAAACGCTTCCCAGCTCGGTTATGGAGCTACTGTTGCTTCGATCGACGTACTTCACAGTCAGGCAGGAAGTGCTACAACAGATAGTCCTCTCGACGTATATGTCAACGGAGAAGGTTTCTTATCCGTCAAAGGCGGCGACGGCCAGATCTATTTCACAAGAATGGGCAATATGAAGTTTGACGCATCGGGAAATCTTGTCGATTCGAACGGAAGCATGGTTCTGGGTCTTGCACTTGACAGTGCCACAAAGAAACCGCAGCTTGGCCCAGACGGTACTACGGATACATCCAATCTCGTTGCGATCCAGATCGATCCGGTCGAATTCAAAGAATACAAAGATATTACGATCGATAAAACCGGCGCGATCATGGGTACAAAAGAAGGTGACCCGGTCATTACCAAAGGAACGGGAACCGGCTGGATGACCACTGCAACTGTGCCGGCTGCATCGCTCTATAGCGGCAAGATGAGTATGACGGTTGACAGAAGCAATACCGTAAAATTCCTTGCTGATACCGGAATTGCAGGTGTTACAGTGCCTGCTAATGCAAACATCAATGGAGATATGGCAATCAGTGCAACCACTTCCGGAGGTAACACCACTTATACTTTGGCTTATACAAAGCTTGGAACGGCGGTCGAGACAACTGTTGATGTGACCGTACCGGTCGGA
>CAZKCB010000034.1:0-13119 GCA_964550965.1 uncultured Oscillospiraceae bacterium | reverse complement strand
ACAGACATAAGGACGAGCAGCCTCTTCGGGAGTACCCGAGGTCAAGAGCATGGCCCGCAGTATCACTGCAAGGGGCTCTAAGCCCTTTTCTTTTGCTTTTGAGGCTCTGGGCGATTTCTTTTGTTTATAAGGCTTGTAAAGGTCCTCTACACGCTGAAGCACCTCTGCAGATTCGATATCCTGCTTGAGGTCTTCTGTCATCTTTCCCTGTTCCTCGATCATCCGCAGGATCTCCTGCTTCCTCTCTTCGAGGTTTCGCAAATAGGCCAGCCGTTCGTCAAGATCACGGAGTTCCACATCGGATAAACCTCCGGTCACTTCTTTTCGGTAGCGGGCAATAAAAGGAATCGTGTTTCCCTCATCGATCAGCTGTACGGTCGCTTCCACCTGAGAAAGCTTGACTCCGAGCTCTTTTGCGATCCTTTCTGCGATCATTGTTCTTCCATCCTTTTCTTTTAGCGCTGTTTCAGCTTTTCGTTGATGAAATAATCGAGTTCTCCGTCCATAACGGCATGCACATTTCCGACTTCTGCATTGGTCCTGTGATCTTTGACAAGCGAATACGGATGAAATACATAGGATCGGATCTGACTTCCCCAAGTGATCTGACTGTAGTCTCCTGCAAGTTCATCGATCCGGCTTTTGTGTTCTCTCTCTGCCAGTTCGATCAGCTTGGATTTCAGGACTTTCATTGCAACATCCTTATTCTGATGCTGGGACCTTTCATTCTGACAGGACACGACGATATTCGTCGGAATATGTGTGATTCGGATCGCCGAATCTGTTTTATTTACATGCTGTCCGCCTGCACCGCTCGATCGGAAGGTATCGATTCTGAGATCATCCGGATCGATATCGACAACGATATCGTCATCAAGTTCAGGCATGACATCGATCGATGAAAAAGAGGTGTGCCGCCTTGCGGACGAATCAAAGGGTGAGATCCGGACGATGCGATGGACACCTTTTTCATTTTTCAAATAGCCGTAAGCGTAATCCCCTTCGATCAGGGCCGTTGCACTTTTAATGCCGCCCTCGGAGGCATATTGCAGGTCGATCATAGAAATCTTATATTTCTTTGATTCGGCCCAGCGAGTGTACATGCGAAGTAGCATTTCCGCCCAATCCTGAGCATCCAAGCCGCCGCTTCCTGCGTGTACCGAAAGGATTGCGTTGTTTCCGTCGTACTCGCCGTCAAGCAAAGTTTTGATCCTGAGGGCTTCGACCTTTTCTTTATATGATTTATAGGCTTCTTCGATTTCGGGGATCAGGGAATCTTCTTCTTCCTCCTCGGCCAACGAAATCAAGGTCTTGATATCTTCAAATTCCGAGGCAAGCCCTTTGTAGCCGTTTACCTTTGTGTCAACTTGCTTTTTCTCTTTTAAAAGCTTATGGGCTTTCTCATGGTCATCCCAAAAACCTTCTTCTTCCATTCTTGCATTGATCAATTCCAACCGCGCTTCTAAATCAGCGAGGTCAAAGGGACTCACCCAGTTCTTTTAGATTTTTGGCTTCACGGTCTAACTCGTACTTGATTTGATCGAGCTCAATCATCTTCTCACATCCTCATTTTTATATTTTTACTGTTTTTATTGCATTATTTGAGGCATATTCAGCCTGTTTTAATCCGGGAGGTTTGCTCCGCAGCATTTCTTGTATTTTTTCCCGCTTCCGCAAGGGCAAAGATCATTTCTTCCAACGGTCTCTTCCTTGTGAACGGTCTCTTGCTTTCTCTCGCGATCCGGAACCTTTGCAGCCGCAGGAACGCCATCTCCGGCACCGCCTATGCCCGGCACAAACTCATCTTTGTGGGTGGCACCCGCCGGGATCACACTTTTTCTTTCTGTGTGCGTCTGTATCGTTACATTAAAGCAGAATTTGACGGTATCTTCTTTGATGGAAGCGATCATCAGTTCAAACATATCAAAGCCCTCAGCAGAATATGCCTTAGCGGGGTCTTGCTGACCAAGCGCTCTGAGTCCGATACCGTGGCGAAGCTGATCCATCGCATCGATATGATCCATCCACTTGTTATCAACGACACGAAGCAGGATCATGCGTTCAAGTTCACGCATGCGTTCGGCGCCGATCTCTTCTTCTTTGGCATCATAAGCCCTTTTGAAAAGTTCGATCGTATCCTCAAGGAGGCTTGCTTTGTCTACATCTGCAAAATCTTCTTTGCTATAATGGTAACCCGGGAAGGCTACGCAAATCCGTTTGAGCGCAGTTTCCAAAGAAGCCAGATCCCATTCTTCAGAGTACTTTGTGGCGTTTGTGCAGATATCGACCTGCTCACGGATCAGTTCCTCCGCCATCGACAGAATATGCTCTTTCAGGTCTTCTCCATAAAGAACTCTGCGGCGTTCGCCATAAATGATGCTTCTTTGCTTGTTCATGACATCATCATATTGTAGTACATATTTACGGATCGAGAAGTTTCTGCCCTCGACCTTTTTCTGTGCGTTTTCGATCGATTTGGTGAGCATTCCGGCTTCAAGCGGAACATCCTCTCCCATGCCGAATTTTCCGACGAGACCCTGTACGCGGTCGCCGCCGAACAGGCGCATCAATTCATCTTCAAGGGAGATAAAGAACTGCGTCCTTCCGGGGTCTCCCTGACGGCCTGACCGGCCTCGCAGCTGGTTGTCGATCCGTCGGGATTCATGACGTTCGGTTCCGATGATCCGAAGACCTCCGAGCTCAACCACTTTATCACGTTCTTCCGGAGTACAGCCTCTGCCTCCGAGGATGATATCGGTTCCTCTTCCGGCCATATTTGTAGCAATCGTTATTGCTCCGAGTCTTCCTGCTTCTGCAACGTGCTCAGCTTCTTTTTCGTGCTGTTTCGCGTTCAAAACATTGTGTTTGACTCCGCGGCGCTTGAGGACTTCACTGATGATTTCGGAACGTTCGATGGATATCGTCCCGACAAGCACAGGCTGGCCTTTTTCATAGCATTCGGTGATCGCATTTGCAATAGCCGAAAACTTCCCGCGTTCGGTGCTGTAAATCGTATCGTCCATATCGATTCTGGCAATCGGCATATTGGTAGGGATCTCTACGACATCCATGTTGTAGATGTCCCGGAATTCTTCTTCTTCTGTTTTCGCCGTACCGGTCATTCCTGCAAGCTTCTGGTACATTCTGAAATAGTTTTGCAGCGTGATCGTGGCAAGCGTTTTCGATTCTTCTCTGACCCGGAGCCCTTCTTTGGCTTCAATCGCCTGATGGAGACCTTCGCTGTAACGTCTTCCGAACATCAAACGTCCGGTGAATTCATCAACGATGACGATTTCCTCGTCTTTGACGATATAGTCAACGTCGCGTTTCATAAGATTATGTGCTTTCAGGGCCTGGACTACATGATGATTGATCTCCATGTTTTCCGGATCCGAAAAATTCTCGATTTTAAAATGTTTTTCACACTTGGTGACGCCCTGTTCGGTCAGTGAAACGGTGCGGTCCTTTTCATCGATTTCAAACTCAAAGCCGGCATGGAAACCGGAAACGAATTTATCGGCGACATGATAAAGATCCGTAGATTTTGCGCCTTGGCCCGAAATGATCAAAGGAGTTCTGGCTTCATCGATGAGGATACTATCGACTTCATCGACGATTGCAAAGTTCAAGTCCCTCTGCATCAGGTCTTCTTTATAGGTGACCATATTGTCCCGCAGATAATCGAAACCAAATTCGTTGTTGGTTCCATAGGTAATATCTGCCTGATAGGCTTCTTTTCTTTCAGCCCCGCTGACGCTGTGAATAACACAGCCGACGGTAAGACCCATGAATTTGTAGATTTCTCCCATCCACTCCATGTCGCGCTTTGCCAGATAATCATTGACGGTGACGACATGAACTCCCTTCCCCTCAAGGGCATTCAAATACACAGGGAGGGTGGCGACGAGGGTTTTTCCTTCGCCGGTCTTCATCTCTGCGATCCGTCCTTGATGGAGTGCAACGCCGCCGATCAACTGCACCCGGAAATGTTTCATCTGCAAAGCTCTCCATGCAGCTTCTCTGACAGCAGCATAAGCTTCCGGCAGAAGATCGTCCAGAGTTTCGCCCGCTGCAAGTCTCTCTTTAAACAGAACCGTCAATCCGCGCAGTTCTTCATCACTGAGGACCTGCATCTTTTCATCAAAGGCCTCGATCTGATCAACGATTTTTTCTATTTTTTTGACTTCCTTTTCATTTAGATTGCCAAAAATCTTTTCTAATAATCCCATATTTTTGATCCTTTCCCCTAACCCGTTTTTTATTAAGTTCTACCCCGTTTTGTCGGAGCGATTATTCTAATGCTCTTAACGATATATGATATCATAAAGACCAAATAAAAGCAAAAAGGCACGAGGCCCTTTTGCCTTTATTTGCAACATATTATATGTCTTTTGTATGTCTTTTTGTGAGCTATTGCTTTTCAGGGGAACCCACAAATGCTTCGTAGATCGCACGGATCGCTTTCTCAAAATCTTCATTTTGAACGCCTACGATGATATTCATCTCGCTCGATCCCTGATCGATCATTCGGATATTGACTCCGGCTTTATAGAGCGCTCCAAATAAGGTCGCTGATACGCCCTGTCTTTTGTTCATGCCACGTCCAACCGTAGCGATCAATGACATATCTTCATATACATCGATGCTGTCGGGATTCAGACGGCGTTTCATTTCTTCGATAACGTCGTCGAGTTTGCCGTTTACCTTCTTTTTCGACAATACGATGGAAATCGTGTCGATGCCGCTCGGAAGATGTTCGACCGGAATATTATAATCCTCGAGGATCGTGAGGCAGCGACGGATAAAGCCGACTTCCGCACTCATCATATTCTTATAGATCGCGATAACGAGGAAGTCTTTGCTCCCCGCGATCCCGGTAATGATCTTGTCTGTGCTTTCTTTTCCGACTTCCGCAATAATGATCGTTCCCGGATGCTCCGGTTCATTCGTATTTCTGATATTGATCGGAATATCACTTGCACGGGCCGGATAGATCGCATCCTCATGCAAAACGGATGCTCCCATGTAAGAAAGCTCTCTGAGTTCCATATAAGAAACCTTTTCGATCGGTTTTGGATCCTTTACGATGCGGGGATCTGCAACCAAAAAGCCGGATACATCCGTCCAGTTTTCATAGACATCGGCGTCGACAGCTCTCGCAACAAGCGATCCCGTAATATCCGAGCCGCCTCTTGAAAAAGTTTTGATCTCTCCGGAAGGCTTGCTGCCGTAAAATCCCGGAATGACTGCCTTGTCATGTTTTTTCAGTTCTGCACGAAGTCTTTTGTCGGTTTCCTCATCAAGAAATCTTCCGCGCTCGTCAAATGTGACCAGACCTTTTGTATCGACAAAGTCATAGCCCAGATACTCTGCGGTGATCATCGCGGTCAGATATTCTCCGCGGCTTGCAATATAATCCGCCGAAGCACCTGCTCTGATGTTGCGGTCAATTTCTTCAAATTCTTTTTCGATATCAAGTTCAAGTCCGAGGTTCAAAACGATGGCCCGAAATCTGTCACAGATCACTTGATAAACCTGTTCATGGCCGATGTTGTGGTCGAGATGGGTCTTGCACAAGTAAAGCAGATCTGTGATCTTGTTATCCTCGGCGAAACGTTTTCCCGGTGCAGAAACGACTACATACGTTCTCTGCGGGTCAGACTCAATGATACTTTTGACTTTCGCGAGTTGGATCGCGTCGGCCACGGAGCTTCCTCCGAATTTTGCTACTTTTGCTCCCATAGCGGATTCCTCTTCTCTAATTTTTATATTAACGACTATTGTACAATAAAATAAATAAATGGTCAACAAAAAGAAAAGTTATCTAAAGCAACCTTTTTTATTCTTTTTTAGATAACTCTCTTTAAATCAACTCTCCGGGCTTTCGGGTCAGAATTTAGCAGACGTTGAAATTCGAACGTTTCCAAGGTAATTTGATTTCAACCGCATTTTTTCTCGGTTTGAAGTTATCTAAATTAGCCCCTTTGGGCAGGCATATGTATAACTTTTCGCAAAATGTTATACGTTTTTTTGATTTTGGGGGTGCGTTTAGATAACTTTGCCAAACAACAAAAACAGGGTCAAAAAAACGACAGCAGGAACGTTGAAATTGCGCGGGTTTTTGAGTCATTGAAAAAACCCGCGATTTTCAACTTAAACAGGTTATACCTTTCAGACAAAATTCTTATGATTTTAGATAACTTTCTTTGTTTTTAGGCCGTTTCTTCGATTTTCGTGTCTTCAATAATAAACGCAGCACATAGACAAAGGTTAAGCCACTCATGATAAACATCGGGTAGGCAAGTTTTTCTTGAAAGCCGAAACAATTGACTACAGACAAAACAAATACTATGAAGGATGTGATACAGGAACAAACAAGAGTTTCTTTCAATTCCTTTTGCATGATTTCTCCTTATACTATTTTACATTTCATGTTAATTGATATAATATTTTGTACAAGAAGTCAAGGAGATTAAAAAATGAAAAAACTCAAAAACAGAAAATCGGTGTCTTGTTTATTCGTATTGTTCATTTTGCTTGCAGCTTACTATTTCATTCCAGTAAGCCAACAGCATCTTCTTCCGCAATCTCCAGATTTTATCTCGATTACGGTCGAAACCGTCGAACCCGGAAAGGATCCGATCAAAGTGTTGGTAAGGTCAAGCGATTCCAAACCAGCGCTTCGGCAAACTATGGAGCAAGCTTTTGATACCGCCCATTATCACCGAAGCTTTGGGGATAAAAAGCTTGCAAACGAACAAATCAGTGTGTATTTCACAAAAGACGGTCAGGTGACTCATCTGGCTTTGGATCGGAAGGTATTGATCGTTTGGGATGCCAAAGATGCGCCGCATTATTATCAGTCCTATTCAGAGAACCCATTGCTTGATCAACTCCTTCAGGAATTATAAACCGGCTCATTTTTTTTGCAACATTTTGAGGAACTTAAAAGGACTGGCCCCTGTATCATATGGGGGCCAGTCCTTTATAATTTCTACTGTTGTTTCTTGATTTTTATATTTCTTATTCTTTTGAAGCCTTGTAAAGTGCTTCGGCCTTGTCTGTTTTTTCCCAGGGCAGATCGAGATCGAGTCTCCCGAAGTGACCATAAGCGGCGATCTGACGATAGATCGGTCTTCTGAGTCCGAGGTCGCGGATGATCGCAGCCGGACGCAGATCGAAGTTCGCAACGACAAGTTCCGAAAGTCTCTCATCCGATACAGTTCCCGTTCCAAAGCTGTCGACCATGACTGAAACAGGATGTGCGATGCCGATCGCGTAAGCAAGCTGGATCTCGCAGCGTTCTGCAAGACCTGCCGCCACGATATTTTTCGCAACATAACGGGCAACATAAGCTGCCGAGCGGTCTACCTTTGTGGGATCTTTTCCCGAGAATGCACCGCCGCCGTGACGAGCATAGCCGCCGTAAGTATCTACGATGATCTTTCTTCCTGTGAGCCCGGAATCTCCGTTCGGTCCGCCGATAACGAAACGCCCGGTCGGGTTGACATAGATTTTTGTCTTATCATCCATCAGGTCTTTCGGAACGATGGGGCCAATGACTTTTTCGATGAGGTCGTGGCGGATCTGTTCCTGTGTGACATCCGGATCATGCTGCGTGGAAATCAGCACGGTATCGATCCGGCTTACTTTTCCATCTTCATATTCGACTGTGACCTGTGTTTTTCCGTCCGGCCTCAGATATTTCAATTCGCCGGTCTTTCTGACGACAGAAAGTTTCTTTGCGAGTTGGTGCGCAAGCGATATGGGCATCGGCATAAGCTCAGGTGTCTCGTTGCAGGCATATCCGAACATCAGCCCCTGATCTCCTGCTCCGATCTCATCAAGCGTATCGTCTGCGTGTTCACGGAATTCCATGGCCTTGTTGACACCCATTGCAATATCGCCGGACTGCTCGTCGATCGCAGTCAAAACAGCGCAGGTATGACCATCAAAGCCATATTCGCTTTTGGTATAACCGATATCGGTGATGACGCCGCGAACGATCTTCGGAATATCTACATAGCACTGTGTGGATATTTCTCCGACTACGAGAGCCAGACCGGTCGTAACGGTCGTTTCAGCTGCAACTCTTCCGTAAGGATCCTGTGCCAATACTGCATCTAAAATCGCATCGGATATTTGATCGCATAGTTTATCGGGATGTCCTTCTGTGACAGATTCCGATGTGAATAATTTTTTACTCATTTTTTCCCTCCATTTTACATAAAAAAACCTCTTCGCGAGAAGAGGTATATGTCAAGAATTTCCCCCTTCATCTTTCAGATGTTAGCACCTGTAGGATTTAGCACCTTTCTGTTCCTGAAGGAAACTTGCAGGTTGCCGGGCATCAAAGGGCCTATTCCCTCCGCCACTCTCGATAAAGGTCATATTCAATTTTAGTATTTAAATATTATTCCCAAGAAGTCTTTCTGTCAATCAGAATCCAAAGAATACGCCGAAAGAAATAACACCTTACAATTCGTCCGAAATAAGGTATACTGTTTTTGTCCGCATTTATCAGGAATAAGTAAAAACTTACATATATAAATGGAGTAGCGATTTGCAGGAAAAACATGGTTTTACATTAATAAAAGGCGGCGGAAGTCCAAAAGGAAGCTCGAGCAGCTACCGCTTTATCTCTGGTTTTGTCACGGACACAAGGTTGATGGGTGTCCTTGTTCTTTATATTCACTGGAAAACAGATTCTTCCGAGGAAAGCACCGATTATCATCAGTTCTTTTATTTTGACGCGGAGGAATACGGTCTCGAAACCTTCCGAAGCTACAGCGGAAGCGACGAAATGTCTGTTGAGCTGATCGAGCAGACGCTTCTTGGAGGGCTTGGTGGGCAAAAGGTAGGCGTCAATGAACGCGAAGCACGCTATCTTGTCCAATCCTTTGTCACCGCCTCGGCAACGCTCAAAGTGCCTTTGGCAGACCCCAAAAGCGAATATGAATTTCTGCTTTCTCCTCCTCTGGTCTTGTCCGACAAAGAGAAAAGCGCACTTGTTGCAAAAATCTGCACGCCGATCCTCTCGGATTATGAGCTTCTGCATTATTTTCTGATGCGCTGCTTCGCCGGAGATAAGGAAGGTGCTTTTTATCTTGCAAAGGAAGACATTTCCTTAGAGGGGATCCTTCCTGCAAAGCCTTCCACCTTATGCAAAAATGTCGTTGACGAATATACCGACGAGAACGGAATCGAGTCTTTTCTTTGCGAAGCACTCGTAGAAGTCGATGAAAAATATACCCTTTTTGTTTTAGAGCTTACGATCAATGACGGTAAGATCGCTTCTGTCCTGCAGCGTTCGTCTTTCCGGGTGACCTCGGCAGAAGCAGCGATGCTTTTGAACCGGCCGGAATTCATTACCGTATATGAGATCCTGACCGACCCGAACGATTTTGATGACCATTTTCTGCAGTTGACAAAAGAGGCTATGATGACTGCCCATGACAACGGACGCCTGTTTTTAGAATTCCGCAAAGACAACGACCATGTGAATCAGAAAACATTTCGTCTCAACGAAGATATACGCGGACTTTATTATGTGAGTGATTTCGGTCAGCTCTTGCTCGCCGCTTACACTCTCGAGGAGATCAAGGTATTGGAAAAAGTCCTGCAAAAAAGCCCGCTCCATTCTTCTTTGCTGCCAACGGCAAAATATGAATTCAAGGAGCCTGTGCTTTACGAGTTTATTCAAAGCGATTATGAGGATTTTACGGAGTTTTTAGACTCTCTGAAATAAAAAAGGATAGACATGAACGTCAATAAGAAAAACGCAGCGATCCGGCAGTTTTATTTGTTTTTGATCGGCTGTCTGGTGGGCTGGATCTACGAAGTCACTCTTGGGTTTATCTATGGTCTTGGTTTTGTGAACAGGGGTTTTCTTTATGGCCCCTATCTTCCCATTTATGGATTTGGCGTTCTTATACTGAATTTTTTGCTTCACAGATTGATGGTGCAGCCGGTCAAAGTCGCACGGGTCAGGATCGATCCGCTTCTTGTATTTCTTGGAATCATCCTGATAACAACCACATTGGAGTACATTGTCGGCTATTTCCTGTTAAAAACCTTTGATTTGCGTTTGTGGGATTACAGAACATATTGGATGAATCTCGAGGGGCTGATCAGTTTCAAGACCAGTTTGCGTTTTGGCATCGGGGGCATGGTCCTTCTTTATGTTTTAGTCCCTCTCAGCGACAGGATAATAAATAGGCTCAGTATGAAAGTCAAAGAAACCATCATGGGCATTTTTCTGGTAATAATGGCTGTCGATTTTATACTTACACTATGGCTCAGGTGAAATCAAAAGGTATGCTGAATGCGAAAAAAAGATCTTTTTCTTGCTTTGTTAGTGGTCATCATTTGGGGTGCTAATTTTACGGTCATAAAATTAGGGCTTTCCGGAATGCCTCCTATGCTTTTGGTTGCATTGCGCTATACTTTTGCTGCATTTCCAGCAGTTATTTTTGTAAAACGTCCGGCAGTAAAATGGAAATACATCTTTGCTTACGGCCTGACCGTAGGTGTCGGGCAATTCTCCTGCTTATTTTATGCAATGAATATCGGAATGCCGGCCGGCATCTCTTCGGTCGTTCTTCAGGCGCAAGCCTTTTTCACGCTTATCTTTGCCGCGGTCCTTCTGAAAGAATCTCTGAAAGGGCGTCAGGTCGCAGGGCTTTTACTCGCGGCTTGCGGGCTTTTTTTCATTGGTGGGAACATCGGAACTTCAGGACTTTCTTCGATTCCCATCGGCGCATTGCTTTTGACCGTTCTTGCCGCAGCCTTTTGGGGCATCTCGAATATTGTGGTACGTTATGCCTCGAAGCAAGCCGCTTTGGAAGGAAAAACTCTCGACATGCTGAGCTTTGTGGTATGGTCTAGCGTGATCCCGCCATTACCGCTGTTTGGGATGGCCTTGCTTCTTGATCCGCCGGAAGTATTATGGCAGGCACTCACAGATCTCCAGGCCGTTTCGGTCTTTTCTGTTCTTTATCTTGCTTTTTGCGCAACTTTGTTCGGCTATGGGATATGGAGCATGCTCCTCGGAAAATATCCTGCCGGCAAGGTCGCTCCGCTGTCTCTTCTTGTGCCTGTAACGGGTTTGATCACTGCCGAGATCGTTCTGTCCGAGCAGCTTAGTCCGATGCAGTGGGTGGGCGGTTTTGTCATCATTCTTGGTCTGTTATTGTCTAACTTTCAAAGATCTTCGCGCTCTCCTTCATGATTTCGGCGATAGGAAGATGCTGCGGGCATTTCTCCTCACAAGCCTTGCAGTCAAAACAATGGGAAGGTCTATTTTTTGCCGGCAGGTTCATATTGAAATCTCTTTTGATCTGAGGCATCGCCTGATAAAGATGCCATTGATTGTAAAAATCTATGATCTTCGGGATGTCGACGTTTTGCGGACAAGGCATACAGTACCGGCATGCGGTGCAAGAGGCTTTGATCATTTTGTTGTATTCTTCCGCAGCTCTTGCAATCGTATCTTTTTCTTCTTTTGTAAGGCTCTCCGGTTTTGCATCGGCTAAGATCCTCAAATTGTCTTCGGCCTGTTCAAAGCTGCTCATGCCGCTCAAAATCGTCAGCACCTCAGGAAAATCGGCGACATAGCGCAGGGCCCATTCTGCAGGAGTTCTTTGGACCGAAGCGTTTTCCCATATCTTTTGAACAGAATCCGGGATAGCTTGGGTAAGCTTCCCTCCTTTCAAGGGTTCCATAACAATGACCGGGACCCCCTTTTTCCCTGCATATTTTAAGCCTTCTACGCCCGCCTGAAATTCAGCATCCATATAATTCAATTGGATCTGACAAAAATCCCAGGGGTAAGCATCGATGACTTCTTTGAAAAAGCTGAGATCATCGTGATAGGAAAACCCGATGTGTTTGATCTTTCCTTCTCTTCTTTTGTTCTCCAGAAAGCTTAAGGTTTCAAGTTTTTGGGCCAAACGAAAAATACCCCGGGTAATACTATGGATCAAATAAAAATCAATGCAGTCAACGCCAAGTCGTGTCAACTGATTTTGGAAGATACCTTCCAGACCGCCTTCATCGCGGGCACTCCAAACAGGCATCTTGTCTGCCAAAAATACTTTTTCACGATATCCGTCTTGCAAGGCTTTCCCAAGGACACTTTCACTGGTGCCCGAATGATACATGTAGGCAGTATCAACATAGTTTACACCGGAATCGATCGCATAGCGAATCATACGGATCGCTTCCGCTTCATCGATCTTATTTTTTTTTCCGGGTTCAACCGGCAGACGCATTGTTCCAAAGCCCAGCAACGATATCTTTTCACCGGTCTTCGCAAATGTTCTGTACTCCATATATCCTCCTTCCGCGCTGAAACGCGGTTTCTTTTTGTAACAATTCGGAACCTGATTTTTATTATACCACGTTCCGGCAAATCTCAACAAATCACTTTGCACAGAAAAAACGTAAAACCGCAGAGAATGACCTCCGCGGTTTTACAGGAGCTAAGATTATTGAGTTGTGCATTTGGTTTTTGAAAATATTCTCTGTTCGACTTAGTCGTTTTTGCTTTGTGCCCGCAGCGCTTCTTCTGTCGGGATCCAAAGAGTACCTTTCTTTTCCTTATACTTGCCCCATCCCCAAAGCAGGAAGAAGATCGGAACACCCAACACTGCTGTGATGCGAGTGTCAGCATAGAAGAATTGAGCAATGATGACGATAATGCAAAGGATTCCGGCAACCCATGGCCCTACGGGATAGAATGGAGCCCTGAATTTTAAATCGTTCGCGGTAAGGCCTTTCTTGGCAAGGAAACCTCTGAATTTGATATGGCTTTCGCAAATTCCGACCCAGGCAAAGAGTACAGTGATCGAACTTGCGGCAACAAGCAGTACATAGACTTTATCCGGACTCGTGAACCTGCTCAGGAACGCAGCGCCTCCCATGCAACCGGTCAATATGAGTGCAGGAACAGGCACGCCTCTTGAATTTGCGTTAGCAAAGATTTTAGGTGCTTTGCCTTCTTTTGCCATTGCGAATACCATTCTGCTCGATGCATAAAGACCGGCGTTTGCGCAGGAAAGTGTAGAGGTTAAAACTACAACGTTCATGATGCCTGCAGCGAAAGGAATTCCTATCTTC
>CAZKCB010000033.1:0-13267 GCA_964550965.1 uncultured Oscillospiraceae bacterium | reverse complement strand
CCTTATAATGAACTTGGTGGAGCGATTGAAAGCGAAAACCAAGCGCAAAAAATTGCCCGGCATGAAACAACAGCGACACTTCGCGATTTTATTCATTCTGCGGCAAAACTGCTCAAGGATCGAGGGGATTTTTATCTCGTCCATCGGCCAAGTCGCTTGGTTGATATTTTTTCGCTTTGTCGGCAGTACCGCTTGGAGCCAAAAGAGATTCGTTTGGTTCATCCGAAAAAAGACCGCACTCCTAATATTGTTTTGGTTCACTGTGTAAAAAATGGAGGCGCCGAGCTTCGCTTTCTAGATCCTCTGTTTGTGTATGAGACAGCGGGCGGATACTCAAAAGAAGTAAAAAAGATTTACGGGAAATAAAAAACCTGTTCTTATTTCTAAGAACAGGTTTTTTGCGAGGTCCAATTTAGAGATTTTGCATCTCTTTGATACAGTCGGCGCAGACATTTTTGTCGTGTACACGCTTGACATCCTTCGCGTTCCCGCAGAAAATGCAGGCGGGCTCATACTTCTTTAAAAGAATGTAATCACCGTCAACATAAATCTCGATCGGGTCCTTGATCTCGATGTCGAGAGTCCTGCGCAACTCGATAGGAAGCACGATACGACCAAGTTCGTCAACTTTCCTAACAATACCTGTTGCTTTCATTTTTTTTCCCCCTAACCAATAAAAGATACCTATCAATACATAATATTAACATTCTGGAAAAATGCAGTCAATCCTTTTTTATAAGCAAAAAAAACATCTCACAAAGGAGCAGAAAGGAGTAGAAATTACTTTTTCAGAAGGTTTTTCAAAGCAGTCAGCGCATTCACAAGACTTGTAAGCGCCTGGATAACATTTTGGTTGCCTTTAATGGCTTTTGTCACTGTCCCGACAGATTCACTGACATCAGCGAGCATTTTCTGCGCGCTTTCTGTGCTCTCTGCCACGACGCCTGTGATGATTTGTGTGTCCTCAAGAATCTTATTAAGTGTTTTTACAGCTGGGATCAAGTTTTTGACTAAAGCAATGCAATAAAACAAAAGTATGACGAGTGCAATACCCATCAGAATCAAGCCGGCATCGCCAAGTGTGATTGTCGTATCCATAAAAAACCTCCCAATCTATTCTTTTATTCGTTGACGCGTTCGATGTTTGAGCCTAAAGTCCTGAACTTTTTAGAGAATAAGGAATAACCGCGATCAAGGTGATAGATTTCGGAAATCTCTGTCGTACCTTCGGCCATAAAACCTGCAAGGACCATTGCGGCACCGGCTCTGAGATCGGTGCAGATGACCTGTGCGCCCTGCAGAGCTCGTTCACCTTGAATGATCGCGCTGCGGCCTTCTATTTTAATATCTGCACCCATTCGGTTGAGTTCGCCCACGTGCATAAAACGATTTTCAAATACAGTTTCAACAACGACGCTAGGGCCCTTCACGGTAGTAAGAAAAGCCATGAATAAAGGCTGCATGTCTGTTGGAAAACCAGGGTAAGGCATTGTTTTGATATCTGTAGAAACGAGGGGGTGTACATCACCTCTGACTCGAATGCCTTCGTCGGTGTCTTCAACGACAACGCCGCATTCGATGAGCTTTGCGATGACGGGTTTGACATGGTCCGGAACAACATTTTTAATCAAAACATTTCCCCGGGTGATCGCTGCAGCCAACATAAAGGTGCCGGTTTCGATCCGATCGGGAATGACCGCATGTTTTGTTCCATGAAGCGAAGCAACGCCTTCGATACGAATAGTATCCGTTCCTGCGCCCTTGACCTTCGCCCCCATTTTATTCATAAAGTTCGCCAAATCGACGATTTCGGGTTCCTCCGCGGCGTTTTCTATGGTGGTGATGCCTTCGGCCAGACCGGCTGCCATCATAATATTTTCGGTTGCACCGACGCTTGGAAAATCGAGATAGATTTTGCAGCCCACAAGTTTTGTCGCTCGGGCTTCCACATAACCGTGGCCCTGTACGATTTCGGCACCCAAGGCCTGAAAGCCTTTAAGATGAAGATCGATCGGTCTTGCGCCGATCGGGCAGCCTCCTGGGAGAGCAGCTCTTGCATGTCCTGTCTTGGCAAGCAGCGGGCCCATTGTTAGAATAGAAGCACGCATGCGCTTTACAAGTTCATAGGGCGCTTGTTCTTCTACAATGCGCTCAGTCGTTATTTTAATGGTGTTGTTTTCATAATCTTCCTGAACTTTTGAACCGATACTCTCAAGCAGCTTGCACATAACATCTACATCGCGCAACGCCGGTACATCCATGATCTCGCATTCTCCTTCGGCAAGGAGCGCAGCGGCCATGATGGGCAAGACAGCATTTTTTGAGCCGCTGATTTCGATTTCACCATGCAGCGGCCCTGTTTTTTCAACAATATATTTAGCCAACGTGTTCCTCCGTGTAATTGATCATAATCCATACTATATATAGAGCAGCAGAAATGAAAAAAATCATAAGCTCTAATTTTCTTTCAAAAACTCAACAGCAATTTGCGAAACAAATTTGTTAAGCTAACAACAGTATATCACTTTCTACAATTTTGTCAAAGTCGTTAACGCAAAATGCGCGGCAACAAAGTATTTTGAATTTATGGTATAATATAATATATATAAAAAGGTAGAAAGAGTCACAGTCTGATGTGTGAAAAGAGCGCAAAATGTTTGATATTAAAGAAAATCTAAGGAATCTTCCGGATACTCCCGGGGTTTACCTTCACAAAGACAAAGAGGGTAATGTGATTTATGTGGGGAAAGCCATCTCGCTTAAAAACAGAGTGAGGCAATATTTTCAGGCGACCTCACGAATGGATCCGAAAGTCAAAGCGATGGTATCTCACATCGCGGAGTTTGAATATATTCTTACTGATACGGAAATGCAAGCCTTGCTTCTTGAGGCGCAGCTTGTCAAAAAATATATGCCGAAGTACAATGTCTTGCTTCGTGATGATAAAAGCTTTCCTTATATAAAAGTGACCCTTGGAGATCATTGGCCGAGAGTCATAAAAACAAGGAGGGTCCTTGATGATGGGGCAAGATATTTTGGCCCTTATACCGATGTTACCGCACTCCATCAGATAGTGGATCTTTTTTATGATGTTTACGGGCTTAAACGTTGTGCTGGGCAAAGCTTTCCGGAAGGCTGGAAACCTTGCCTGAATCATCATATCGGGAAATGCAAGGGTTACTGTGCCTTGCCCGCAAACCACCAAGAATATTTGGATGCGATTCGTCAGATTCTCGAATTTCTTGGTGGCGACACACATGATGTTCTGCATTATTTGAATCAGAAAATGCAGGAGGAAGCGGCTGCTTTAAATTATGAAAAAGCAGCGCAGTATAGAGACCAGATTTCGGCGATTTCGGCAATTCCAAATCAGGAGAAGCTGGACAGCTTCCTCTCCCAGGTCGGCCGCAATCGGGTAAAGGTCGTAAGGCGCTATGCGGAACGGATCGCGGAAAAGGAAAAAGAAAAAAGAGAGCAGCTTGATGTAAGCCTCAAAAAGATTGCGGGGATTTCTGCAGACAGTCGTATTGAAGCTTATGATATTTCACATATCGCAGGTACGGATGCCGTGGGAGGCATGGTAGTCTTTCAAGACGGCAAACCGGAGCGTAAGGCCTATCGGAGATTCAGGATCCGTACTGCACCGGGTGGAGGGGATACAGACAGCCTTCAGGAGGTTCTTTATAGAAGGATCAAAAGAGGGCTTTCTGGAGATCAAAGTTTTCTGCCGCTGCCGGATCTTCTTCTCATCGACGGAGGGAAAAATCAAGTCAATGCCGTCAGTCAGGTTCTTTCTGCGCTCGGTGTAAGCATTCCGGTTGCAGGCATGGTAAAGGATGAAAAACACAGGACTCGAGGGCTCATCTTTGGCGATGTCGAGATCGATCTCAAAGGCGAACCGCCTCTTTATCACTATATTGGAAGGATACAGGAAGAAGTTCATCGCTTTGCAATCGAATACCACAGAGGGCTCAGGACAAAGAAACTACAAAAATCAGCACTTGATGAAATCCCCGGCATCGGAGACAAACGAAAGCAAGCTTTGTTTGCAAACTTTGGCAGTATTGAAGCAATTGCCAAGGCAGATATCGATGTGCTCCGAGGCCTACCGGGTATGAATCTGGCGGCTGCCGAAGCCGTAAAAAAACATCTTAATAATTTCATTGTTAAAAAGGAAATATAGTGATATAGTTAGCATGTGGCGAAAGAAACAGTCATAGCCATACAAGTAGTGATTTTAGGAGGATGTTTACATGACAGAAAAAGACAAGTGCGTACCCGGCGGATGCTGTGAGGGTTGCAGCTGCGAAACAGAAGAAGATGATGCAGATTTTCTGACCTTGGAGTTTGATGACGGTGAAGCAGTTGAATGCGAGATCATGGGCGTTTTCGAAGTTGAAGGCAAAGAATATATCGCGCTTATTCCCCAAGATGGAACAGACGACGTCTACATTTATGGGTACAAAGAGATCGGCGAAGAAGAATTTGAGCTGATCGACATCGATGATGACGCCGAGTTTGAAAAAGCGGTCAAAGAATTCGAATCACTGACAGTCGAAGAAGAGTAATTCTTTTTGCGAAAATAAAGTGACAAAATAGCCCGCGTTAAGCGGGCTTTATTGTTTTGCTCCAAAAGGAGTCAGGTTATAGGAAATGGGCGCGGAGGTGTGACCATGAAAGAATATGATATCATCATTGTGGGCTCGGGAGCCAGCAGTGTATTTATGGCGTATGAACTTACAAAACTTGATACCAAAGCAAGAGTTCTTGTGATTGAAAAGGGCTCAGCACTTGAGCATCGTGTCTGTCCGATCAAACTCGGAAAGACAAAGACCTGCATCAAATGTGATCCCTGCAGTATCATGAACGGATATGGCGGTGCGGGGACTTTGTCAGATGGAAAATATAACATTACGACGCAATTCGGAGGCGAACTCCATAGGTACATCGGAGCAGAAAAAGCGATGGAGCTTATGGAGTATGTCGATACCGTACTTTGTGATATGGGCGGGGCAGATGCCAAACTTTATTCGACGAGCAATTCGGATCTGAAGAGGGTTGCGCTCCAACACAATCTCCACCTTCTGGATGCAAAAGTAAGGCACTTAGGTACAGATCGCAATATGAAGATCTTAGAAAAGATGTATGACTACACAAAAGACAAGGTCGAAATCATTTTTCATACCCAGGTGTTGGGCGTCGAGAAAATCGAAAATGGCTTCGAAATTACGGATGACAAGAAGGAACAGTATCGTTGTAAGGATCTTGTTCTCGCAACCGGAAGATCCGGCTCACATTGGATTTCGGACATTTGCGAAAAGATGGACATTCCTTTGATGAAGAATCGCGTCGATATCGGCGTGCGTGTGGAGCTGCCAGCCGTCATCTTCAAGCACATTACAGATGATGTTTACGAAAGTAAGATCGTTTATAAGACCGACAAATATAACGATATGGTTCGTACCTTCTGCATGAATCCTTACGGAGAAGTTGTTGCCGAGAACACGAACGGTATCGTCACCGTAAACGGCCATAGTTATGCAGACCCCGAACTTCGGACCGAAAATACGAATTTTGCACTTCTCGTATCCAATACATTTACCGAACCCTTCAAAGACAGCAACGAATATGGTGAATCCATTGCCCGCTTGTCGAATATGCTTGGCGGCGGTGTTTTGCTGCAGCGTTTCGGAGATCTTGTCAAAGGCCGAAGAAGCAGTGCGCGCAGAATGGAAAAATGCTTTACCAGACCGACGCTTCAGGCAACTCCGGGAGACCTTTCCCTTGTCATCCCGAAACGTCAGCTCGATAATATCATTGAGATGGTTTACGCGCTCGACCAGATCGCACCCGGAACAGCCAACGAAGATACCTTGCTTTACGGTGTCGAGGTCAAGTTCTATAATTCAAAAGTCGAAGTCGATGAAAACCTGGAAACCAAGGTCAAAGGGCTTTACTCCCTTGGGGATGGCTCCGGTGTGACCCACTCGCTTTCGCAGGCTTCCGCAAGCGGAGTCCTCGCGGCCAGGATTTTAAACGAAAAATATTAAACCGATTGTCCGAAAGGCAAGTTTTTAAAGCGACAAAGCAAAAATATGTGGAAATTTCTGCTGAGATATGCTACAATACATTTTGTCGCGCAGGCATGGCGGAATTGGCAGACGCGCACGGTTCAGGTCCGTGTGAAAGCAATTTCATGGAAGTTCGAGTCTTCTTGCCTGCACCATAAAAAACGAGATGTTCTTTAGGGCATCTCGTTTTTTATTGCTCTCAGGGGCAAGAAGACTCGAACTTGAACAAGCATCGAGCGGAAGCAAACCATCGTGGATGGTTTGCCGCGAGATGGCCCGAAGCCCTGTGCTTGGGCAAGGGCGGCAGATTTTGCGCTGACCCGCAAAACACAGAGCGAGAAGCGCAAAAGATGCGAAGTCTTCTTGCCTTTTTCGTGTCGCAAATCAAATGAAACTCGAACTTCCAAAGTGGAAAATGGTACAGCGCAGAGCGCGAAGCGAATGGAGGACCCCCGAAAGGTGCGTTTTGCTAAACAAAAAATGATAAATCTCAAAAAACATTAAAGTTTTATAGGGTTTGAACGATATAAATATATGCACATAATTAGAGCGATTTTGAAGGGAGGACAGAAATGATGGTACTAAAAAATAAGTGTATTGTTTTTTTGTTCATTATTTTTTTTGTATTGTCCTCTTCTTTTCCTGTTTATGCAGATGAGGAAGACAATTCTGCGGGAGAGGCCTCCAGTGATACCCAGTCAAGCGTTTCCAACGATAGTTCGGGGGGGAGTGACACAGGTGCAACAGAAACCAATGATGCAGGCCAGACTCAAGCGGGCAGCGAAAATCAAAATCTCGTAGTGAATGAGATCGTTAATATAGCTTCTGATCCTGCGGTTTACGAAAATGAAGCTGCTGGCGGGAATTTGGAAAACCCTATCGTTGAAGCTACTGTAGACATTTCGGATACCGTCTCCTCACCTGCAACTATTTCAGAAGGCGCATCAGAGACTGCCCCGGGGAATGATATAGTATCTGAAATCGTTGAAATTCAAGGTGAAGAAAAAAATGTTGAGTACCTTGAAAGTGAAGTTTTAAATGTTGCAGTGCCGATATCGATTTCTGTTACGATTGATCCTTTGGAATTAGAAGGGAAAGGGCAGATTTATTCAAAAGATTATAAAATACAAAATAAAGGTGATTCGGAAGTGCTCTTGACCTTTGATGATATAAAATTGGTTTTTTCGGATGAAGCTAACTTCAAAAAAGTTGCCGAGCCGTTTAGCAACACTTTTTTCAAGGGTCTAAAGACGATTTATATGGAGCTTGGATTTGGAACAAGAGATATTCCGCCAGCTGTGATCACTGATGATAATGATACAGAGCCAATCTCGATTTCCCTAGCAAATTCAACGGATTCGGAAGAGGAAAACTCGCACCTGCAGTTTAATTTTTCCGGATGCGTAAACGAAGCACCAACCCTGGCCTGGAAAGATAATGATGTCATGGTAAGCATAAATTATTCCCTCGATACAGTGCGTATAAATGAGATCGTAGAACAAGACGCTTCGCCGGAAGAGCAGGTTTCTTCTGGAAATGAAGATTCTAAAGTAGAACCGCAGGTTCCTGTTTCAGCTGAAGCACAGCAAACTGGAGTGGCAGAACTTGAAAAATCAAGTATTGATCAAGGAACTCCGATTCAGGAAGCGCTTTCAGCAGAGGCCGATGCACGAGATAACAATACACAACCGGAGGCCAGTGCGGATCAAGTATCCAGTTCGCCGCCTTCAGATTCAAGTGAGGCCTCAACCCCTCAAGCTTCAACCCAAACAACATCATCCGAGTCTGGCGAGGACAGCCCAAGCAGTACTGGCGAGTCATCCGCAGAATAAATTATAAAAAAATGGAGGTAGGTTATGACTGAAAAAACCAGTGAGGCCCGAAAGGGACTTACAACAAAAAAAATCGTATTGATTCTGGCTGCACTTATTATTATATGTGCCGCTGTGGTGGCTGCGGTATTTCTTTTGAGAGATAAACCAGAAGTTATAACGCCTGTAATGACGGAAGCGAATTTGCAGGAAATAAAAGGCGAGGTAAGGGACAAAGTGGCAAAAGGCATGTTTATGACACATATGAATACCACCTGGACTTTTCCTGATGGGCAGGCAGCTTCAAGCAATGCAGTTATGGGCAACTCGGCGGCCAACACGTATTCGTTTTGGTTTACAGTTACTGTAAATGATACGGGTGAAGAAGTATACAAATCGGGGCTGATCCCTACAGGACAGCAGTTAGGCGAGATCAAGCTGACAAAAGATCTGGCAAAGGGAACATATCCGGCGACAATAAATATTCAGCTGGTGGATGAAAACGGAGAAGAGATAGAAGACAACATGGGGTTCAATATAACTCTGGAAGTAGAAAAATAATTTAAAGGAAAAAGATATTACACTGTCAGCTTTTGTATGTCAGCATCAACTAGTGGAGCCGCGAAAAGAGCATATGAAATCATGTAGACAGTTGATATAAGTTGATAATTCTATTAAATGAAACGTTGTAAAGGAGGACAATTCGATGAAAAGACAGACCAAAACGATAACTGCTTTTATCCTGGCCCTATTACTGATCATGGCTGCTCCGGCTTCTGTTTTTGCAGGAAGCCAGGAAGGCGATCTTTCAGGTACCAGTGAGGTTGAAGATGTAGTTATGAATGTACTGGTTCCCGCAAACTTAAACTTTGCACTTGATCCCTTAGGCTTGGATGCTACAGGTGCGAACCAAATCTCAACCCAGGATTTTTTCTTCTTAAATCAGTCTTTTGCTCCGGTTAAAGTAGATGTTGCAATCACTGCTTCTACTTCCGGCGGCGCAGTGTTGGTGTCTACTGATTCCGCAATCAAAAAAGATGACGTTACTGTAACAGACAAGAAAATCTATTTTGGTGCATTAGGCGGAACGGGAGTTACAGGTGGCGCAATTGCAACTGGAACCACCTACAGCGCAATATTCGGAAGCACAACTGGTCCTGCTATTGAGTATTCCACTGTAAGCTCAGCAGCTGGAACTCTTTCTGCTTTTGCACCTTCAGCTTCAGGAACAACTGGCGCGGCACTTATCTCGTTTGCTCTTGACGAAGCAATAGAATCGACAGTGACAGCGGGTGCAATCCAATCTCTGGCAGCTGACAATAACGGCGTTGCAGGGTTCCAGTTCTATGCAGCAATGAATACTTATGCAGATTGGGCAGCCAATGATGTTACCGTTTCCGGTACATACACCCTTACGGCTCTTCGTGACAGCACCTATGATGCGTTCACATTTGTATCAGGATCCTTAAATCAGCTCGTTGTTGCTGTAGCAGCACCTGAAGAGGAAGAGGAAGAACCCGTCGTAGTACTTGCTCCTGGATTTATTACCAGCCCCGGAGTGACGGCGACTACCAGAACATCTGTAAACCATACTAAGGCTTCCACCGCGGATTGGCCGATTGATTTCCACTTTGGTGATGCAACCATAACTTCGATAACCGGCACGAATGGAGCGACTCCGTATACTATACCAACGGCTGAGTATACCAGAGACGCTGTAAACGATGACTTGATCTTTAAAGGAGGCACTTCAAGCTACTACATCAGATCCATCGGCACAGGAAATCAGACCATTACAATCACGCTCTCAACAGGTGCAGTATGCACATTTACCATGGTTCAGCAGTAGTTGAATGAATCTGAGCTTAGCTTCAAAAAATTCACACTAAAATGGGGTTGATCCTCTTTCTACTGAACAAATAATTATGGCTCCCGGGTTTTCCCGGGAGCCATTTTTTTATGTTATACTAATATACGTTCAGAAATATAAAATACGAGTTATCTCAATTTATAGAGGAATGGTATTATGAAAATCGTATTTACTGATTATAAGACACTTGGTTTTCCCTTTGACACTCAAAAAATCAAAGCGTTTGGTGACGTGAAGATCTACGATAACCTTTCGGGGGATGCCCTCTCGGAAGCCTTGATCGATGCAGAGGTTGTGATCACCAATCAAAACCGTCTTGATCAAAAGAGCCTGAGCAAAGCAGCTTCGCTAAAACTCATTTGTGAGGCGGCGACCGGGTATGATAACATCGATCTCGAATATTGCAGAGAAAAGAAGATCGCGGTTACGAATGTACCCGGATATGCAGGGAAAAGCGTTGCGCAGCATACTTTTGCTATGCTTTTTTACCTGCTTTCACACTCCCGCTACTATGATGACTATGTAAAAAACGGCAATTATGCGGCAGAATCCTATGCCGACCATACCGGGAAAGAATTCTTTGAGCTTGAGGGAAAAACCTGGGGCATTTTAGGGAAAGGGAATATAGGATCTCTGGTTGCCAGCTATGCGGAAAGCTTTGGCTGTCGCGTCATTTCGTCGCCTTTTGCGCCGGACAAAGAGTTTGACAACAACGAAACCTTTTCCCTGCCTGAATTGCTTCGCGTTTCGGATATCATTTCCATTCATGCGCCGCTTAGTGCGAAAACCTATCACCTCATTGAGGAAAAGGAACTTAGACTCATGAAAAAAAGCGCGATACTCTTAAACCTGGGACGTGGAGGTATCATAAATGAAGGTGCCCTCGCTCGGGCCCTCGACGAAGGCACGATCTATTCTGCGGGGCTTGACGTTCTTGAACAAGAACCGATCGCAAAGGACAATCCTTTGCTTCAAATCAAAAACAAGGATCGGATCTATATCACACCCCATATCGCCTATGGAAGCATGGAAGCAAGAACACGCCTGATCGATGCAGTTTGCGATAACATCGAATCCTTTGTAAACGGCGGAAGCTTGAACCGGATCGAAAACAGTATCTGATTTCAGAAAGCAAAAGGTAGAACGCATATGATCTATGACCTTATTATTATAGGAGCGGGTGCTGCGGGTCTCTTTGCAGGAGCTTCGCTGCCATCCCCGGTAAACGGGCTGATACTGGAAAAAGGCGGGGCACCCGGCAAAAAACTTTTGATGTCCGGAGCCGGCCAGTGCAATCTGACGCATGGTGGAAGCATCAAGGATTTTGTTACCCATTATGGGGCAAACGGCGGAAAGATCCGTTCTGTGCTTTACCAATTCAATAACCAGGCAGTGATAAATTTTTTTGAAGCGCAGGGTCTTCCGTTATTTGAACGTGAAGATGGGAAAGTATTTCCAAAATCTCTGCGCGCAAGGGATGTTCTTGACGTGCTTTCAAGACGCTGTTCCGACAACGGGCTGCGTTTCGTATATAACGCTGAAGCCATTGATATCGTTGACGCATCGTCAATTTACGCTATACGCTGCAATGGAGAAATATATCAGACGAAAAAGCTCATTGTGGCAAGTGGAGGGTGCTCGTACCCAACCACCGGATCAGACGGGAAGTTTTTCTCCGTACTGGCCGATCTCGGCATAAAAATCAACGCACCAAGACCTGCGCTTGTTCCGATCTATGTTCGTGATTATCCATACAGAGAATTGGCAGGAATCGCTTTTTCCTGTGCGAAGATTTCTATTTATGACAATAAAAAAATTACTGAAAACACCGACGCCTTGCTGTTGACACATGACTGCTTTTCGGGTCCCTCGGTATTGAATATTTCGAGGTATGCCGTGGCCGGAAATGATATTTCAATTAATTATTTTCCATCAAAATCGGCGGAGGTCATAAGCAAAGAACTGCCCAAACTCTTGCAGGGAAATCAAAAGCAACTGCTGACTGTCTTGTATGAATATTTCAATGAAGACTCGACGAAATCTCCGGCGGAAATGCCAAAACGTTTTCTTGAAGCTATTTGTCTGCGTGCCGGAGCAAACCCTGCACAAAAATCATCTCAGACAAGCGGGAGTGTCTTGAAAACGATTATCAGATTGCTTACTGACGATAGGCATTCTATCAGCCGCTTGGCGGGATATGAGACGGCAATGGTCACTTCGGGCGGAGTGCCTTTGGACGAAGTAAATATAAAAACCTTAGAGTCGAAGCGGTTCCCGAATTTATATATTGTGGGTGAAGCTTTGGATATTGATGGGGATACAGGCGGCTATAATCTGCAATTTGCCTTTTCTTCCGGCTATTTAGCGGCGCAGCACTAGTTGCCTATTTAGCCGCCTTATTTTAGAAATGTATAGTGTATAAGGAGGGCATAGCGATTGAACAGATACAAGAAAAGCAAACACAGTGCGGCAAAGAAAAAACGCGTAGTGCTTGTATTTATGATTTTTGCGCTGCTTGCAGCCGCACCTTTTTGCATCAACGCTTACATAAAAAGCAGTATGACAGATTACATGATCGATCAGGAAGATGCGGCAACCATCGAGGCAGACTGCATTCTTGTCTTAGGCGCCGGTCTGAAAGCGGGGGGAACACCAAATGATATGCTTGCAGATCGGCTTGACACAGGGATCTCGCTTTATTATGCAGGTGCGGCGCCAAAGCTTCTGCTCACTGGTGACAATGGACAAATAGAATATAATGAAGTTCAGGCAATGAAAGAATATGCTGAGGCAAAAGGTGTTCCTGCCGAAGATATCTTTTTGGATCACGCCGGATTTTCAACTTATGAATCGATGTACCGCGCCAGAGATATTTTTCGGGTAAAAACAGTTCTTGTGGTTACGCAAAAATACCACCAGTACAGATCCCTATATATTGCAAGGGGGCTCGGATTGGAGGCATATGGTGTTGTCTCGGAACCGCGGAGCTATTCAGGGCAGACCTATCGCGAGATGCGAGAGATCCTTGCAAGAAATAAAGACTTTTTTATGGTGATGTTACAGCCTGAACCGACCTATTTGGGTGAAGAGATACCAATCACGGGAAACGGTATCATAACGCAAGAATAAAACAGAGAACTTCCTTCTTCTGAGCTAAATAATAAGGTCTACTTCAAAAATGGCGTTGCCAGAGCTGAATGAACACAGTCCGTCATATTTTTGAACGACTGCTGCAATGCTTCTTGTTCCAAGACCATGTCCTTCCGAGGAGCTTTGGGGCATTCCGTCTGCAAAAAGTACGTTGTCTTCACAGCTGTTGATGATTTGAATAAAAAGCTGATCGTTTTGAACTCGACAATTGATCTTAATAAACCGTTCGTTTGTATAAGGGATCCGCCGGCACGCATGTAACGCATTTTCGATCGCATTTGAGAAAATGATGCACAGCCCCATATCGTATACCTTATTCTGTTAAAAAGAATGTCGGAAACTTCAAGATAGTCCATTCAATTTCA
>CAZKCB010000032.1:0-13353 GCA_964550965.1 uncultured Oscillospiraceae bacterium | reverse complement strand
GATCACACAAATTATTCTCTATTCTTGTCTCGGGTAAAGCTGCAAAAGAAAACGAGAACGAGGAAAAAAACACTGCTAAAATAGTAATGGCACAAATTAATTTTTTCATTCATTTTTTAATACAACATCGCAAATCCGATATTGCATTTTTTCCTTTCTTTTTTAGATAATGTGTTATAAATCATATTTTTTGTTAAGAAACAGTCCCACTGCGAAGACAACATGGTCTATTACCAGTACCTGACCTTAAGATATCTCACATGTAGGTTTTATGCTAAAAGATTGGACCACTTCCTCCTTCCCACTCTAATCGAAATGTCTTTCCCCCTTTCAATATTGCTGTTAGGCTTTCTCAGAAAACCTCTTACATATACAACCCCTTTTAATCCCATTTTGTGACAGTTAAATGTAAAATATTTTTATTTTTTCTATAATTTATTTTTGAAATCAAAAAGCAAAGCATTCTCCATGATTTTCTAAAGAATGCTTTGCTTTTCTCTTTTTCTTTGTTTACCGGCGCTATATGACCTGAAACGTCTCAAGTTTCGGATCTGCGGGTCCATGCAGATGCCGGCCAAGTAAGCGATAGCTTTCAATGTATTCCCAGACTTCTTCGGTTACGACTTCTCCGGGATAAACGACAGGGATACCCGGCGGATAGGGTGCGATCATCTCAGCAGCGACCCGGCCTTTTGCATCCTTCCAGGATATCTCCGTTTTCTTTGAAAAAAAAGCTTCCCGGGGGTTCATGACGCGCGGCGGGATCGGCGGTAGGAAGGTTTCGTTTTGGAGCTCTTTTCCGTCCTTGTTTTTTGCTGCGATGTCAGAAAGGGCATCGATGAGCCGGTCGATGTCTTCCTTTGTATTGGCATAGGTAACGATCGCAAGTACGTTGATGTAATCGGAAAGCTCGAGGTCCACGCCATATTCTTCTTCGAGGAGAGCAAGCAATTCGAAACCGCTCAAGCCGATTTTTTTAGCGCTGATCACGAGTCTTGTCGTATCAAGTTCCTTGACCCCCGCTTTGCCGATCAGTGAATCATCGATGCAGCAAAGGCCCTCGATCGCATTTATTTTTTCTCTTGCATAAGAGGAAAGCTCTACGGCATTTTTTATCATTTTCTCACCGTCCATCGCAAGATCGTGCCTCGCCATGTCGAGCGATGTCATCAGAAGATACGAGGGACTTGTGCTTTGAACGATATGCAGAGTTGCTTCGAGCCGGTCGATATCGACAAGCTTTGACTTCACATGTAGCATCGAGCTTTGCGTCAGCGCCCCGGTCACCTTATGGATGCTCTGCGCGCACATATCTGCGCCCTGCACGAGCGCTCCGTCAGGCAATTCTTCGGAAAAATACATATGTGCGCCATGCGCTTCATCGACAAGCAAAACCGCAGCATGCTCATGGCAGATCTGCGCGATTTCACGAAGATCACTGCAAATCCCATAATAGGTAGGACTCACGACCATCACGCCCTTGCAGTCGGGATTTTCGCGAAACATTTCTTCTACAGCCTGCGGGGTGATCCCGCCCTGTATGCCCCATTCGAGCGAAAGTTCGGGCTTTATATAGACTGGTTCGGCGCCTCCGATGATCAGACCCATCAGCGCTGATTTATGGGCGTTTCTCGGAATGGCGATCTTCTGCCCGGAAAATGCGGTGCTCACGATCATTGCTTCATTGCCGCAAGTCGTTCCGTTTATAAGGAAGTAGCTGTGTTCTGCCCCAAATACCTCGCTTGCAAGCTCCTGTGCTTCGCGGATCGAGCCTTCGGCATTATGCAAATCGTCAAGGAGCGGCGTTTCGGTGAGATCGAATTTGAAGATCTCTTCGCCTACGACGTCTTTCCATCTCTGGCTGATCCCGCGCTCAAAGCGGTGTCCCGGTATTCTGAAATAGGCGGGTTTTCTTTTGATATATTCCATGATCGCTTCAAAAAGCGGCGTTTTATTCTGGTTCATGACGACCTCCCTGTAGCAAGTTGTCTTAACTTGTATTGCAGACTTTGACGTTTGATGCCAAGGCGTGCTGCAGCACGCGAAACATTGCCCTGATTTTCTTCCATCGCCGCGAGGATCAGCCTGTTCTCGATTTCTTCGAGATAGCCGTCAAGGCCTAATTCCGTGGCTTTTTGGTAGTCACCGGACGGTACGGCTTTGGCCTTCAAAATAGGAAGATGCGCTTCCGTAAGAACGCGTTCGCTGTCGGCCATCGAAACCGCTGACATCATAATATTTTCAAGTTCCCGGATGTTGCCCGGATAATCATATTCGCGCAGTTTGTTTTTTGCTTCGGGAGAAAGCACTTCGAATGCCTTTCCGTCTCGTTTGGCATACTTCTCCAAAAAGAATTCTGCAAGCAAAAGGATATCGTCGGGTCGTTCGCGAAGCGGCGGCATCTCGATCGGCAGGATGTTGAGCCGGTAGTAAAGATCTTTTCGGAGCTTGCCGGCGGCAATGAGTTCTTCGGCGGCTTCATTGATCGTTGCAATGATCCTCACATCGACGGGAATATCGCGGCTTCCTCCGACGCGTCTTATATAATCCTCCTGCAAAACGCGGAGAAGCTTACCCTGCAAGGAATAGGGCATCGCACTGAGTTCGTCGAGAAGCAGTGTTCCGCCGTTTGCCTGTTCAAAAAAGCCCGCCCGATCGAGCGCTCCGGTGAATCCGCCCTTTGCTGTTCCAAAGAGGATGCCTTCAAGAAGGCTTTCCGGCAAGGCCGCACAGTTTTGGGCAAGAAAAGGCATGTTTTTGCGGTCGCTGCTGTAATGGACGCTTTGTGCGATAAGCTCTTTGCCGGTCCCTGTCTCTCCTGACAGAAGCACGGAGTGATCACTTTTCGCTGCTCTTTTCGCACTCGCAATGATCTCTTTGAACTTTGCGTTTTGGCCGATGATCGTGTCAAAATTATATTTTCGTATCTTGATCTCTTTTGTCTTTTCAAGGATTTCCGGTTCGGGCTGGATCTTCATGATCTTTTCCGACATGATTTTTATGTCTGTGATGTTCTTTGTGATCTCGACAGCCGCAATGATCTTGCCGTCTTCCATGATCGGGTAGGTGCTGTTGATTGTGGTGACTTCTTTTCCCTCCTGATTCAGGTATCTCTGGGGTTTGCTGATCGTAGCTTTCCCCCGAAGCAGCGCCGAAAGCATCGTGCTTTGTTCCTCGTCGATCTTTTTGAAGACCTCACGGAACGGTTTAGCGAGCACATCTTTACGGTCCATTTTTTCCTGGTGCGCCATCGAGTCGTTATAGATCACCGTCATTTCGTTTGCATCGATGACATGAACGCCTTCTTCGATCAGCCGAAAGATTTCCTGCGTGATCCGGCGATATTCTTTTTGTTTCATAGAAGCTACCTCCCGTTTGTAAGATTACGGTAACATAAAAGAAGAGGAAGTGCAAATTTTTTTGCACTTCCTCTTCCTATTTATATTGCCTTAGTGAGTTTCGTGTGTACCGCGCACGGATTCGTGCTCTACAGGAAGCTTAAGTTTTTGCCTTAAAAATCGGTTTACTTCGTTAAGCGCCTCTGTGGCTTCCGGAAACATCGGAGCAAGCAAGGGGAAACAGTGGAACATCCCTTTCCCTACTTTGATATCTGTTTCGACGCCGGCGGCTTTTGCTTTCTCTGCAAAGCGTGTCGAATCGTCTCTTCCGGTTTCATTGTCACCGACCCTGAAAATCAGAGGGGGAAGACCTTTCATCTCTCCGAAAAGCGGCGATGCGTAGGGGTGCTTTCGATCTCCCGTTCCCACATAATATGCCAGGAAGGTTTCGTTTGCTCCTTTTGGTGTGCAGGGGTCCGCTTTGACCCGTGTGATATTCGATTCGCCTGAGATCGTCATATCAGTACAAGGGGAGAACGCCGCGCAGGCTGCGGGAAGCGGAGTTCCGTCATCTTTCAGTTTCATCAGCGTTCCAAGTTCAACACCGCCGCCGCCCGAATCTCCTGCAAAGACTATATTTTGCGCCTGATATCCCTCGGAAAGCATCCAGCGATAGATTTCTGCCGAGTCTTCGACTGCCGCAGGCGCAGGATGTTCAGGGGCAAGTCTGTAGTCAAATACCAGCGCTTTGACCCCGAGCCGTTTCACAAAATTGCTTACGATATTGCGATGCGATCTCGCACTTCCCATGACAAAGCCTCCGCCATGAAAATATAAGACGGCTTTTTCGGGGCTGCAGCCTTCCGGCTCCACCCATTCGGCATAAAATCCCGGAAACGAAGCTTCTCTATAGCTTACGCCTTGCGTCGGCTTTCCAAGTTTTTCTGCGGATCGTTCACAGTCACTTCTGAGCTTTTCGATCGGAGTGTCAAAACTGATCACATCGGGTCGAAGCTGTCCTTTCATCAAATGCCTGTATTTCAGCAAATAATGCATGGCTTTTGCTCTTACACTCATGCTCTTTTCCCTCCTTTTTCTTTTGCCTTTTCTATCGATTTCTCTGCGTATCAATCTTTCAAAAAGAGCCTGGACAACAGCTCATACCCTGGCAGACCCTTCGTATCATCTCTCGTTGCCTGATAGATGGATAAACCGTTGATACTGGTCCAGAAAAGAATAGCTAAAGCCTCAGGATCCCCTTCGACAACAGTACCTTCGGCCTGGCCCTGCTTCATGATTTCAGCCATGATCTGATAAGGAAGATCTCTTTTTTCTTCCAAAAGAACCTTTGCTTCGGAAGGGATCGCCGTCGAATTTACGGCTTGCGCAATGAAACGGCACGTCTCTCGAAAGCGCGGGCTTGTTTCTATCGTTTTGAAAAGTTCACGAAGCGAAAGGAGTATTTTTTCCTTTGCAGATAGTTCCATTTCTCTGACCCCGGCGGCTGCTTTGTTTGTTTTATCAAGGGCATCATTGATCAGATCCGCAAAGATCGCGTCTTTTGAGGGGTAGTAGTGGTATAAAAGACCCTGCGACATCTCCGCCGATGTGGCGATATCCTGGATACGCGTTGCAAAAAGACCTTTTTCCGCAAACTGCCGGAGTGCTTCTGCTCGTATCTTTTCTTTTCTCACTTCTTTCATGTGTTCGTTTTGCTCTGCGGTTCTTGCCATTCCTTCACCTCTTTATATATTGAATATATATTCAATATATAACCGTCTTTTCTTTTTGTCAATCTCTGATTTCTTTTTTTCTTCGCGCGAAGTTCTTATATACTTTATTTTTCCTGTTTCAATCTGGCTTCTTGTATCTTTTTCGGTGTCAGAAAGAACAGGAGCGGAATCACCATGATCAGAAACACTACAAGCAGCAGGAGGCTGTCAACGATAGCATTCATCGCGCCCTGTTTTGCGACCAGTTGGCTCAGGACACCGAGGGCCTGGCTTCTGGCAACGCTGCTTCCCATCCCGGAAGTGCTTAAGATCGCCTGCAACCGGTTGAGGGCATCCGCTGCCGGATAGGAACTGTAATTGATCAGATCGTCAAGAATATCTTTGTGATAGGTTTGTCTTATCGTAATCGCATAGCTTACGACTGCGATCCCAAGAGAACTTGCCACCTGCCTGACGGTATTGACCACAGCGGATGTCGTAGCCGCAAGTGCTTCCGGCACAGCACTCATCGCCGTATTTGCGATCGGCATCATTGCCAATCCGAATCCAAGAGACCGAACAGAAAGCATGATCTGCATATCGCCGTAGGAAGTGTCCAGGCTCAGTATTGTGAGGTAATAGGTACTGGCGATCGCAATCACTACGCCAATCAAACCTACATAAAAGGCGCCGTACCTGTCATATATTTTGCCGCTCACCGGCATCAGGATCGCCGAAACGAGAGCCATTGGCATCATCATAAGACCCGTCTTCAGCGGGCTGTAGCCGAGCAGATTTTGTGCATAAATCGGGACGATAAAGATCACGCCGAGCATCCCGACGGTGATCAGCGCCAGAGCGCAAAGACTCGCAACAACAGACTTATTCTGAAAGACACGCATATCGATGAGCGGGTTTTCTACCGATTTCTCCCACTCCACAAAAGCAATCAGTGTAAATGCAAAGATCAAAAGAAGCGAGATGATTGCCTGTGAGCTCCATCCCCAGTCCGTTCCCTTGCTGAGTGCTAAAAGCAGTGAAAAGCAGGAAACAGCTACCAGGAAAGCCCCCGGCAGATCTATTTTCATGCTTTTGTTTACCGGTGTTTCCTTTAAAACAAACGGGCTCAGCATAATCGCAAGCAGACCGATCGGAAGGTTGACGTAAAAGATCCATTCCCAGTCAAGCGCGTCTACCAGATACCCTCCCAAAGTCGGTCCGACCGAAGGGCCGAGGATCGCCGCCAGCCCCCAAAAGCCCATTCCCATTCCCATTTTTTCGCGAGGCACAAGATAATACACCATTGCCATACTGACCGGAATGATCAGGCCGCCTCCGATCGCCTGGATGATCCGCGCAGCGATCATGATATTCAGGCTCCATGAAAATCCGCATAAAGCCGATCCTACAGTAAAGATCACCAGCGAAATGATATAGATCCGGCGATGACCAAACCGTTCGCAGAAAAAAGCACTGGTCGGGATGACGATGCCACAAGTCAGCATGTACGCGGTAAGGACCCATTGTATGTCATCGGAAGACACACCGAAGACCGCCATCATATGAGGAAGCGCCACGTTGACGATGCTGCTGTCGAGAAACGACATAAATGCGCCGATGACTACGACCAGCATTGAAAGCACAGGGATCTTTCCGTCTTTGTTTTCGTGGAGTGTTTCTGTCATATCCTTAGCCACCTATAAATATATCTTTACAACGGCATTCATACCCGGAGCCAGCGCTTCCTCGTACTGGCCCTGAAAAGAGATCTTGACTGGGATCCGCTGCGTCACCTTGATGAATGAATTGCCGGTGTTCTGTGTGGAAAGCAGAGAAAGCATTGAAGTAGAGGCGCTTCCGATCGAAGAAACTTTTCCTTTGAACCATACATCCGAAAAGGAATCTACTGTAATTCGAACTTCCTGTCCGACTTTAACGTCGTTGATCTTGTCCTCTTCAATATTGGCCGTAATATAAAGCTCTGCCGGGTCGATCATCAGTGCGACCGGATTTGCCGCAGAACCCATTTCACCGGTGCTTGCGAGCTTTTTTATGATTTTTCCGCTGATCGGCGCACGGATCACAGCTAAATCGATATTGGCAGCCGCAGAAAGATTGTCGTCTGACTGCTGCCCGAGAACCTCATTTACTTCGACTGACTGGTTTTCTTCAAAGTTCAGTTCGGCGATCCTGCCGGTGATCTGCGGGTTTACTTTTACGATCATAGCATCGACTTTGGCATCCTCAGTCACAATATAGTGGTCGTTCTGATAGGCAAAATAGATCCAGACTGTGATCAGCGCAACAATAAGGACTCCGAGAATAATAACTACTTTTTTATTTTTGATTCGATTTTTCATCTGATTTATCTTCCTCCTGCACCCTCTTTTTCAGCAGCTGCCCCTTACTGTTGTATGCTGGCAAACATCCCGTCTTTGATCAAATGGTCAGGGTTTCCGACCGAGATTTCAACGAGGTATCCCTTCGAGCTTGCATCCATAGCTCCCGACATATTAATGACCGTTCCTTCAAAGTTCTTGTCGGAAGCCGCCGGGACAGAGACCTTGCAGACTTTCCCGACTTCAAAAGAATTGATCTTTTTTTCCTTTACATAAAGCTTGATCGTCATTGTGTCAAGATCGATAATCCTGACCGCTTTGATCTGCGGACTCACAAGTTCTCCTGCTTTGACATCCAGCTCCGATACCGTTCCCGAGATCGGCGAGGAGATCTTGCTGTCTCCATAACTGATCGATGCTTTATCAAGAGCCGCCTGCGCAAGGTCAGCGGAGGCTTTTGCCCGATCCAGCGCATTGGCGGTATTCTCATAAGCGACCAGACTCAGTGCACCGTTGGTCTGAAGTTCTTTTGCTCTGGCCTCGTCATCCTTTGCCGCAGCATAAACGATCTGTGCATTGTTCAAGCTTGCCTTTGCCGCATCGACATTGGCTGAAAGATCTCTGGCATCAAGGCAAAACAGCGACTGTCCTTTTTCAACATCTGCGCCTGCTTCGTCAAACACCTCCGAAACCGTTCCCGAAAGCTTGCTTACTACCTCCACTGACTTGCCTGCCTCCGCACGCCCGCTCAATGCGTCATCCTGTTCAGACGCCAAAGCTGTCGTTTCCTCAGCGGAAATCAATTTGGCTTCCTTGCGTCCACAGCTGCAAAAACTCAGCAGGAGGATCGCCGAGAGCAGAAGCAAAGCCGTTCGTTTTCTATCATTCATCGCTTTTACTCCTTTTTTTGATTCCGTTCATTAAAATGTCTGTCAGATCTTCCGCACTGTAGTCATTTGCCCCAAAATTCGGTCCGAGCAGATAATCATTTCCTATGATCTGCAGGAAGAAAGCAAACAGAATATTTGCGGGAAGCTCAGGGCTTACACTGCGAAATTCCCCTTTACCGATTCTTTCCGTGAAAAAACCGATCAATAATCCGCGGATAGGGCCATATACTTTTTGTGAATAGATATCCCGCAGTTTTTCGTCGTACTGACTCTCTGTGAGAATGATCCGCAGCAAATTCTTCGTCGGACCGATAATCTCAAGCCGATTTCTGATCAGGTTCAAAAGCGCTGCTTCTGCATCAAGACCCCTGCTTTCCTCGATACAGCTGTCCAGTGTCTTGACACCAAGCAGCGGGATCAGATGGTCTACAACGCCGTACAGGATTTCTGATTTGTTTGGAAAATGGCGGAAGATCGTACTTTCCCCTATGTTTGCCATCTGCGCAATTTCTTTTGTGCTGGTACCGCTAAACCCCTTTTGAACAAAAACATCTACTGCCGCCTGCATGATCGCTAATTTTGTGGGATGGATATCCTGTTGCATATAAAACCTCCTTATTGATGCGAGTGAGTACTCACTCGCATCATAGTACCTTCCGCTTTTTTTGTCAAGAAAATATTTTCGCGTAACCACCGCAAGTCGCGTGCTGTTTATGATTTGGAATGGCACCTATTTCTGTTGACTTTGCAAGGGCTTCCGCTTATAATTGTCTTTGCATCGTTATTAGACTATATGGGGGTTTTCACATGAGACTGAGAAAAGAGACCGACGAATTACAAGAAGAAGAGATCTTACTGACCGCGCGGGTTTCGGACGCATTGGCTCATCCGGCCAGAGTAAAGATCTTTCGTTTTATTTTTTTGAGCAACCGGAATCGCACAAAAGTATGCAACAAAGATGTCGTGGCTGAGTTTGATTATTCGCAGGCAACGATTTCACAGCACATCAAAAAACTTGCAGAAGCAGAGCTCGTGCAAGTCAAGAAAGAGGATAAGTTCTCTTATTACTATATCAATATCGGCGTTCTGAAAAAGTACCTTGACGCGGTCAAGAAATTTGACTGAGTGACAGTCCCTGTCCTCCGAAATATTCTGCTTCCGCGCTGTCATGCGTGATCAGCAAGACTGTTTTTCCTGCGATGGCTTTTTTCACATAAGCCATCGTTTTTTCTTTTGTTTCTTTATCCATTCCCTGAAACGGTTCATCCAGACAAAGAAAATCACTTTCCGCAAGCATCGCCCGAAGGATCGCGATCCGGCGTTTTTGGCCTCCGGACAGTTCTCTCACGGCCTTTTTTGCATCATCCTCCGTCAGGCCGACTTCGGCAAAGAAAGCCAGCAGCTCTTTCGTCTCTTCTTTTCGCTTCATCACAAGACGCACATTGCCAAGACCCGAAAGCTGTTCGCAGAGGCGGTCTTCCTGAAAGACTGCCGCAAGGCGCGTGCTGTTTATGCCCTCTATCGTGCCTGCATCCTGATGTTCAAGGCCAAGAAGGATATTTGCGAGGGTCGTTTTTCCTGAACCGCTTGCTCCTGTGAGGACTGTCATCTCGCCGTTTGGAAGCAGTGCCGTCAATTGATCGAGGACCTTTTTGCCGTTATAGCTCTTTGTCAGCTCGTTGATCCTTATATCCATCTTGTATCTCCTTTTTCAAGCCGCGTCGCAAAACGCCGGAGCGCAAACAGAAATACCTTTTCAAAGAAATAGCTGACCGCGACGATCACGATCGTCCAACAGAAAAGATCCGCGGTGCTGAGAAAAATTTTTGCCTGATACAGCCGTTCCCCGATGCTTCCCGAGGGAAGACCAATGACTTCGGCAGCAATACCGCTTTTCCAGCAAAGGCCGAGCCCGATCTTGCAGCCTGAAGAAAAATAGGGCATGACACCCGGAACATAGATCGCTCCAAGCTTTTTATAGAAGGAAACGTGAAAGACTTTCGCCATTTCAAGAAGCTTATGATCTGTCTGAAGAATGCCTTCAAGCACATTCGTGTAAATGATCGGCAGCACCATCAGAAAACTGATGACGACGGACAAACTGCCGCTCCCTGCCCAGATCAGGATCAGTATGATAAAGCTTGCCACAGGGATGCTCTTGATGACACCGAAAAAAGGTGCGAAAAGAGCTCTCACGATCCCATTTGCCGCACTGCATACAGCAAGGAATACTCCTATCACTATCGCAAGCAAAAAGCCGCTGACGATGCGCAAAAAGGAATAGAGCACCGTCGACCAGAACGCGGCCTCGCCCATCAGCGAAAACAGCGTCATTGCGACTTTGGCCGGCGACACCAAAAGCAGATCGTGCCCGACTAAAATCGCGCCGATCTGCCAGAGGCCCAGCCAAAAGAGCAGTACCAGTACTGCGGTTATGTTTTTTTTATTTCTGGAAGTAGAATCCTTCATCCGGCAATGCTCCTCCTACCGACTTCGGGTCTGCTGCATACAGAACCTTCAGATAGCCGGCGACCATTTCCTGCATGGCTGCGCCTTCCACGTAAGTGATATTGCAGGCAGGGATGGCTTTTTCAGCAATCGCTGCTTTGGGAACGATCCCGTATTTTGCTACAAGAGCTGCTGTTTCCGGAATATTTGTATTTGCATATTCGGTCGATGCTTTATAATCGTCAAGGAATTCCGCGAAGGCAGCAGGGTTTTCCTCTGCAAACGCTTTACGAACCATAAGGACTCCGGTCACAAGACGGCTGTCGCTGCTGACCTTGTCCCATTCATCAGTCAGGCTCAGTGCGACGCGCACCTTATTGTTTTGGGCCTGCACGATCGTCACATACGGCTGCGGCAACACAGCGATGACATCTTCGCCCGCGGAAAGCATCGCGGCGATCTCGGTCGATTCACTTTTGAATTCTATCTTGAGATCCTTTGCGGGATCAAGACCGTTTTGCTTTAAGAGATAGTTCAAAACATATTCCGGCGTCGTCCCCTTTCCGGTGCTGTAGATCGTCTTTCCCTTGAGATCCGCCATCGTCTTGATGCTGTCTCCGGTCTCTACAAGATAAAGAACACCAAGCGTATTGACGGCTGCGATCTCGACTGCGCCTTCTGTCTTTTTGTAAAGCACGCTGGCAAGGTTGCAGGGCAGAAGCGCCACATCGACATCTCCGCTGATCAGCTGGGGTACGATCTCATCGGGAGTTCCGTACATGCTCACCTGATAATCATGTTTTGTCGCTGCCGCTTCGGCATCGCTCATGAGTTTGACCATCCCGATCGTGGTCGGGCCTTTCAATGACGCAATATGAAAAGTTGTGCGTGCTGTCTCCGGTTTTTCTGCCGGTGTTTCCGTTTTTGCTCCGCAAGCCGTAAATGCACCAAGGCAAAGAAGCATTGCCAAACCGACTGCTGCACCCCTTACTAAATTCTTTTTCATTTTTTTCGTCCTTTCGTTTTCGTATTTCTCCTATGATTATAAACGATAGCGGCCCTATTTAGAACTTTTTTTGCTTTTTTTCGCCGCAGCTGTTTAAAACCGCTCTTTGTTGTTAATAAATTATCATAACCTGACGTTCCCCGCAAGTGTTTCACTAACTGCAAGGAAATCAGAAATCTGTTATTTGTAGATTTCTACTGCTTTTCTTTTTACATACTTGCAAATTGCGAAAGGTTGTGTTATTTTATTAACAGTTGATGGTGCGACGAAGGTTCAAAGCAAAAGCTTGTTCCGACCTCAAACCAAACATTTAAAAACGCACGACGTCCTCTTTTTAGAGGGAGCTAAACAAAGTATCGTACTGAATGCACGAGGGTCCGTCCCGGGTGAGAAGGCGAGAGAATAGGGTTTCGATCATGATCGCAGCTACTGTCCTTATGCCTTTTCGCATAAGGATTTTTTGTTTGAAAGGATGTGAAACCGCTATGGAACCAAGACTTGCAATAATCGGAATCATTGTTGAAAACACAGATTCTGCCGAAAAAATCAACGCGATCCTTCACGAATATGGAGAATACATCATCGGAAGGATGGGTATCCCGCACGCAAGAAGACACGTTTCCGTCATGAGCGTCATCATCGACGGTCCCGGCGATATCATCAGCGCGCTGTCCGGAAAGCTCGGTATGCTGCCCGGCGTCAGCACAAAAACCACTTATTCCAAAACCTCTGCGCCGCAGGCCGAATAGACCTTAAGGCAAAAGAAATCGAAAGGAGAACCACCATGTATGACCCGAAATCCAAGAATGCTGTCGACTTTATCAATCACGAAGAAATTCTCGACACTCTTGCCTATGCGCAGGAGCACAAGAATGATAAAGAATTGATCGACCGTCTGATCGAGAGGGCCAAAGACTGCAAGGGACTCAGCCACCGTGAGGCCGCCCTGCTTTTGGAATGTGACCTGCCCGAACAAAACGAGAAAATGTTCACCCTCGCAAAGCAGATCAAGGAAAAGATCTACGGAAACCGCATCGTCATGTTTGCGCCCCTTTACCTTTCCAATTACTGCGTCAACGGCTGCACGTACTGTCCTTATCATTTCAACAATAAGACGATCCACCGCAAGAAACTCACACAGGAGGAAATCGCGCGCGAAGTCATCGCTCTGCAGGACATGGGACACAAACGCCTCGCTCTCGAAGCCGGCGAAGATCCCGTCAACAACCCTCTTGAATATATTTTGGAAAGCATCAAGACCATTTACAGCATACAGCATAAAAACGGAGCGATCCGCCGTGTCAATGTAAACATCGCGGCAACGACCGTCGAAGATTATAAAAAACTCAAAGAAGCAGGAATCGGAACCTATATCCTGTTCCAGGAAACCTACCACAAAGAAAACTATGAGGCACTTCATCCGACAGGACCGAAGCACAATTATGCCTGGCATACCGAAGCCATGGACCGGGCCATGGACGGCGGCATCGACGATGTAGGCTGCGGCGTTCTTTACGGACTCAACATGTACCGCTACGACTTTGTCGGCATGCTGATGCACGCGGAGCATCTGGAAGCAGCAACAGGCTTGGTACCTCACCCGATCAAGTTTCCGAAGAA
>CAZKCB010000031.1:0-13385 GCA_964550965.1 uncultured Oscillospiraceae bacterium | reverse complement strand
CAGCCGGTGCTCATGGAAGGTGCTTTGTCGGGTGGTATGGAGTTCCCGGAAGAAAAACTGGCGATCTTTTGTGACAAAGATATTTTTGCCACGGCAAAATACAAAAAAACAAGAAAAGAACCTGGAGAGCGCAGAACGATCAAAGCGTTCACCGATATTCGAAAAGGCGATTATATCGTTCATGAAAATCACGGTATCGGAAAATTCATTGAAACTACACAGATGGACGTCCAGGGTGTTCGCAGAGACTATCTGAAAATAAGCTATGCCGGAAGTGACTTCCTCTATATTCCTGTCGATCAGATGGATATGATCCAAAAATATTCGGGCGCGGACGGAGCGGAACCGAAAATAAGCAAGCTTGGCGGAAATGAATGGCGAAAAACAAAGGAACGTGTCAAGGCGGCAATCAAAGATATGGCCAAAGAGCTCATTGCGCTTTCGGCCGAACGCCAGCTTGAGCAGGGTCATGCTTTTTCAAAAGATACGATTTGGCAGACAGAGTTTGAAGATCAATTTCCCTATCAGGAGACACCGGATCAGCTTCGCTGCGTAAAAGAAATCAAAAAGGATATGGAAAGGCCCATCGCCATGGATCGCCTTTTATGCGGTGATGTGGGATACGGCAAAACCGAGGTTGCCGCTCGTGCGGTTTTCAAATGTGCCGCGGACGGCAAACAGGCAGCGGTCCTTGTACCGACGACATTGCTTGCAAATCAGCATTACCAGACATTCAAGAAACGCTTTGAGGCCTTCCCGATAAAGGTCGAAATGCTTTCCCGTTTTCGAAACGAAAAGCAGCAGGCTGATATCATCGAAAAAACAAAGAAAGGTGAAGTTGATATTCTGATCGGCACCCACCGGCTTCTTTCCAAGGATCTTGCATTCAAGGATCTTGGTCTTCTTGTAATAGATGAAGAACAGCATTTTGGAGTCCAGCACAAAGAAGCGATCAAGCTGATGCGAAAAAATGTAGACGTGCTGACACTTTCGGCAACGCCGATCCCACGGACGCTCCATATGTCTCTTGTGGGGATAAGGGATATCAGCCTTATCGAAGACCCGCCGGAAGAAAGATATCCGGTGCAAACTTATGTAACGGAGCAGGACGACCAGATCATACGAGAGGCGATCGAACGCGAACTCGACCGAAACGGCCAGGTTTATGTCGTATATAATCGGGTCAAGGGCATCCATAAGGTGGCTGCGCATATCAGCGAACTTGCACCGTCGGCTTCGGTCGTTGCGGCTCATGGGCAAATGGATGAAAAACAACTGGAAGATATCATGCTCGATTTTATCGGGCATCGGCGCAATGTCCTGGTATCCACAACGATCATTGAATCGGGGATCGATATCCCAAATGTAAATACTATTATCATTCTTGATGCGGATCGTTTTGGGCTTTCCCAGCTTTACCAGCTCAGGGGGAGAGTCGGAAGGTCCAACCGTATGGCCTATGCGTACCTGATGTATCAGAAAAACAAGGTGCTGACAGAGGTCGCGGAAAAAAGACTGAGGGCGATCCGCGAATTCACGGAATTCGGGGCGGGTTTCCATATAGCCATGAGGGATCTTGAAATTCGAGGAGCAGGTAATATCCTTGGAGCTGAGCAGCATGGACATATGATGATGATCGGTTATGAACTTTACTGTAAGCTCGTGGACGATGCAGTTCGTGAACTTTCCGGAAGCGTCGAAGCCATGAACAGTGACGAGGAGATATCCGTCGATATCGGTGTAGAAGGCTACATCCCATCAGAATATATCGAAGATGAGCTTATGAAGCTTACAATGTATAAAAAAATCGCTTCGATCAGGGATGATGACGATGCAGATGAAGTGATCGATGAGTTGATCGACCGCTTCGGAGACATTCCGAAAGTGAAGATAAACCTGATCGGGATTGCACGGATCAAAGCTCTTGCAAAAAAAGCATGCATTGCAGAGGTTCGAAAAGAGAAGAACAAACTGGTTTTTTATTTCGCGAAGGCGAAAGGACCGGATCCGGAGCGCCTTTCCCTTATTGTCTCGGAGTACGGAATGAATTTGCTGCTGCATGGCGGGCAAAGACCGTATATAAAAATCATAAAGCAGAAGAACGACGGCATTTCAGAAAGCATAGTTCTTTTGACAAAGCTAATACGGTAATATATAATCAAAAATGGCCTGCCAGAAAGGCCTAACAAGCAAAGGAGATTATAGGATGAAGCTAAAAAAAATTATTTCTTTTCTCATCGTTTCGATCATGGTGCTTTCTTTTACTGCTTGCGGAAAAGCAGACGATGCAGCGAATAAAGTGGTCGTAAAAGTCGGAGAAACTGAGATTACACAGCAGCAACTCGATAAATATACGTATTTATACTGTTATATTCAGGGGGTCGATCTTGAAAGCCTTGATGAAGCGACCTTCACTTACATTAAAAAGATGACGCTTGAAGATCTCATCTCACTTAAAGTCATGGGTAACTATTATGATAATGATGAAAGTGTTTTGCCGAAAGATTATTCTGACTCGCTGAAAGCTTTCCTGAAACAGGTAAGCGATGACAAGACCTCGGCGGCCTACATGGAAAAATACGATATTTCAAAAGAAAACCTCACAGATTTTTATCGTGACCAGTATTTCAGCGTTCCGTTCTTTGAGGAATTAGGGAAAAAAGTACCGGCCGCAACGGAAACAGAGATGCAGGCCTATTATAAACAGCACCAGGATGAATTTAGCACCGATGAAGTCACGGCACAGCATATTCTTGTAAAAGATAAGGCACTTGCAGATGATCTCCTCTCCCAGTTAAAAAACGGAGCTGATTTTGCAGCCCTCGCAGCGAAAAACAGCATCGACGAAACCAACAAAAACAATGGTGGAAGCCTTGGGACCTTTGGAAGAGGCAAGATGGTCACTGAGTTTGAAAATGCTGCATTTGCCTTGCAGCCCGGAGAGCTTTCAGAAGTCGTACAGACGGAATTCGGTTACCACATCATTCTGGTTACGGATAAGAATGAGGCACTCAAGCCCTACGACGATGTAAAAGAAACAATCAAAAAAACCCTTGAAGATTCGGTTCTTTCGAGTGTATATGAAGCAAAAATCACTGAGCTCCGCAAAAAATACGGTGTTGAATACTTGAATGTTGAAGAAACAAGCGGTGCTGCGATCACAGATGAAAAAGCCGCGGCTCCAAAAGAAGCAGAATAAACACGCAGTATAAACAAAATACAAAACCCCGAATCATGCAACTCGCTTATGTTCGGGGTTTTCTTTGTATAAATCTGAATGTTTAGATGATTTTTTTGAATCAAAAAGCTGAAAAAACCTTGGCCCCGGAGATCAGTTCGATCCCCTGGCGCAGCGCTGGCTGCTTGACCTCTTCGGCAAATCCGGACAAAGAAAAGATAAAATAATAGTAGGCCTGAGGACCTTTCTTTTTTGCCTTGAATTTTGCGATCGTTTTATTTAAGTACGGAAGAGTAAGGATGCGCTCACTCATGTAGCACTCCGCAACCAGATAATTTGCATTCTTTGCATCGGTAGCCATGATCGGAAATTCTTCTTCCTTATTCCAAAAACGGCCGATCGATGTATATTGAAAAGGCAATTTTCCTCTTTTGTTTTGTCGTTCAAGATAATCCTTACATGCTTGTACAAAGGCATCAAAGGCGTAAGCAGGAAGCTTGGGGCGCAGGCATTCCTCAAAGATAAGGTCTGCGGAGCCTTCCTCCAGAGAAGAAAGATGCGGAAAAACAGTAGAATACCAGAAGCGGAAAAAGGGGTCACTCATCCGGTAGAGACCGTGAGGCACATAGACCTGCTCTCTGAGACCATCGTGTACAGGAAATTCCCGCTCGACGATTCCTATATCTGTCAGGTTTTTTAAATAGACCGTCAGCTTGTTTTTCTCGATCTGTGTTTTCTCGTGAAGTGCAGCTAATTTGGTATTGCCCAAAGCAATCGATTCCAGGATCGCATTATAAATAGAAACCTCCCGAAGTTGACTGTGGAGCAATAGATCGGGTTCTCCGTAAAGGGGCGCGGATTTTGTAAGAAGTTTTGTTTTGACGTTGCTCTCAAACGTTTTTTCCGGATCGAATTGGCTCAAATAATAAGGGATGCCACCGAGTATGGAAAACGCGGCCAGTTTCTCTGCGGGAGTATAGGAAGGGAAGAATTTTGTGGCGTCATAATAATCCAGAGGCTGCATTTTATGGACCGCAGTCACGCATTCTGTGAGCGGAGTGAACTCGTCAAGAAGATCATCTTCGATCAGACGGACCGAACTGCCGCAGAGGACGATCATGACGTTCTCATATTTCAGTCTCGCTTCCCAAAGATCTCTGAGCGTAGATAGAAATTTCGGCGAACTTTTGATCAGCAAAGGAAATTCATCGAGAATCAAAACTTTTTTCCCTTTCCCGGGGAATTCTGAAATTTGGGCAAGTGCTTCCGCCCAGGTCGAAAATTCTTTTACAGGGCGAAGCGAAGAAGGATGAGCCATTTTCCCTTCGCGTTTTCTGTGAAGAAGTGTCGAAAATGCTGAAAGCTGGCTTCGGGCGGTGCTTTCGTTGCAGGAATAATACACTGCAGGTTTCCCCTTGCAAAAAGCAAGCAGAGCAGCAGTTTTTCCGGTACGCCGGCGCCCATAAAGCACAAGGAGCTGGCCGCCTATACTTTGATAGCTGTTATTGAGAAAGGAAAGTTCTTCTTGTCTGCCGTAAAACATGCTGCTGCTCCTTTGTTAAACCAATAGTCAAATTATGATTTTAAATTACGATCTATTCTTATGATGCTTTGCGAATTGCCGTTTGTCAACGAAAAAGGCCTACTTTTTTTGCATTTCTCAGAGCTCATGTGCTATAATGACACGAAACAGGAGGTAGAGAATATGTTGTTTAAAAATATCACTATTTTCGATGAAGCCTTTGATACAAAAGAAAATATGTACGTCGGTATCAAAGACAAAAAGATTGATTATATAGGAAAAGAAGCGCCCACCGTCGATTATGGAGAAAGCTACGATGGAAAAGATAAGCTTTTAATGAGCGGCTTTTTCAATTCCCATGCGCATACTCCAATGACACTTCTAAGGGGCTATGGTGAAAACATGGGGCTCCAGGATTGGCTGACCCAGCGCATTTTTCCTTTTGAGGGGAAGCTCAATGGGAACGATGTCTATTACGCAACGCTTCTTGGTCTTGCAGAATCATTGCGTTTCGGGATCGTTTCTACGACCGATATGTACTATTTTTGCGACAAAATGGCTGAAGCTGTGATCGAAAGCGGCGCAAAGAATAATCTTGGGCGCGGATTGACCTGCTTTACCGACGAGGATCTCTTCGACCTCATTGCGTGGAAGGAATCGAAAGAGCTCTTTGAGACATATAATAATGCAGCAGACGGCAGGCTCCTTGTTGATATGAGCTTGCACGCGGAATATACATCAAATGAGAAGATCGTAAGGCAATTCGCCGATTATACCAGAGAAATCGGAACCCGGATGCATGTGCATGTTTCGGAAACGAAGAGTGAACATAAGGAGTGCAAGTTGAGGCACGGAGGAAAAACGCCGGTCGAGTATCTTTCTGCGCTCGGGCTTTTTGACAGTAAAACGACAGCCGCACATTGCGTTTGGCTTGAAAAACAAGACTTTGATATCCTCGCCGAAAAAGGCGTTACCGTAGCGACTTGCCCGGAAAGCAATTTAAAGCTTGCAAGTGGTATTTGCAACGTAACGGAGCTTCTTGCGCGGGGCATTCCCGTTGCAATCGGAACGGACAGTGTATCAAGCAATAATAATCTTAATTTTCTTGAAGAAATCAAATTCTTTGCCCTTTTGCACAAAGAAAGGCAGGGAGACCCGACTGTGATCACTCCCAAGCAGGCTTTGTATGCAGCGACAAGAGCGGGTGCGCTCGGGCAGAGTCGAAACGATACGGGTATTCTTGCTGAAGGATTCCGCGCAGACTTGATCGTGATCGATCTTGCAGGACCGCATATGAGTCCCGTTCACGATTTGAGGAACAATGTCGTATACTCGGCTTCGGGCAGCGACGTTGTACTCACGATGGTCGATGGTAAAGTTCTTTATAAAAATGGAGAATACTTAACGATCGACCTTGAAAAAGCAAAATATGAAGCAGAAAAATCAAAAGACAGGATCCTTTCGGAACTGTCAGCGAAATAAGGAGATCTGATGTCAAAAAGAACGTTTCTTCAAGGCGCTGTCGTTCTCGGAATTGCAGGGCTGATCATTAAACTACTTGGGGCTGTATTTCGGATCCCTCTTGCGAATATCATCGGAGATACGGGAATGGGCTATTACCAGACGGCGTATCCTGTCTATGTGCTGCTTCTGACGCTTTCGACTGCCGGTATTCCGGTTGCGATTTCCAGGATGGTAGCGGAAAGAAATGCGATCGGCGATCCGAATGCCGCATACCGTGTATTTCAAGTGTCTTTCCGGCTTCTTTTCTGCATAGGACTTGCTTCTGCGGCGATTTTATTCTTTGGTGCCGAAACCATTGTTCCGCATATAGGAAAGCAAGAGGCTGTTTTCGCGATGAAAGCCGTTGCTCCCGCGTTGGTGTTTGTTCCTATGATGGCAGCCTTCCGTGGTTATTTCCAGGGAATGCAGGACATGAAGCCTACGGCGATATCACAAATCACGGAACAATTGTTTCGTGTAGTCGTTGGTCTTAGTTTGGCAATTATCCTGGTCAAAAAAGGTGTTGAATATGCGGCCGCAGGAGCTTCGTTTGGAGCTACCGCCGGAGCGATCGGCGGATTGATCGCCGTGGTCTTTGTTTTTTTTCGGAGACATGCCAAGATTCTTATGAGCCTTGACCCGGCTTCAGAAAAACCAATCGAGAAAAGCAAAGATATACTTTCACAGATACTCCTGATTGCGGTGCCGATCACGATCGGTGCGGCGATCATGCCCATTATGAATACCATTGATTTGGGAATTGTAATAAACCGGCTTGCTGAGACAGGGTTTACAAAAGCAGAAGCGAATAGCTTGTATGGACAATTGACGGGACTGGCCGGTCCCTTGATCAACTTTCCTCAAATCCTGACGCAGGCGATCGCGATGAGCTTGGTTCCGGCCGTAGCCGCGGCATACAGGCGAAGAGATATGGAATTTCTCCAGCATAACGTCGAGCTTGGACTTCGAACAGCTCTGCTTTTAGGTCTTCCCTGCGGTTTCGGGCTGATGACACTGTCACAGCCGATCATGCTGCTGCTTTATCCGGCACAGCGTGCCAGCGCTATAAATGCAGCACCGAGTTTGTTCATTTTAGCGTTCGGAGTCATTTTCCTTGCTTCCGTGCAGACACTGACAGGTGTCCTTCAAGGTGTCGGAAAGCAAATGATACCCGTTCGAAATCTTGCGATCGGTGCAGCAGCAAAGATCGTCGTCACTTATGTTCTGACAGGAATACCGACTATCAATATCAAGGGAGCTGCGATCGGTACGGTAACGGCGTATGTCGTGGCATCGGTGTTGAATCTCCTTGCCGTGCGGCAATGCACCGGGGTCAGATTCAATCTCCCGATGACTTTCGGCAAGCCTCTGCTTGCCGGCTTGACGATGAGTGCGGTCGTTTTCGGTGTGTACTATGTTCTGTCGGGTTTCCTTGGAAACTTCATCGAAAGCATCAATATTGTAAATGCAGCGGCCGTTGCAGCCTCGATTTTTGTCGGAGCTTTGGTTTATGGTTTCATGCTTCTCGCAACAAAGGGAATTACTGCTGAGGAAATTATGCTTTTGCCAAAAGGCGAAAAGCTTGCAAAAATAGTATCGAGGTATCAGAAATAATGAATGAAGAACTGTTCCAAGAAGGAAAAACCGCAGAAGAGGCGATTGCGAGGCTTGCTAAGATCATTGTAAGACTGCGTGGCGAAGGCGGCTGCCCCTGGGATATAGCCCAGACGCACAAAAGCCTTAAAGTTTGCTTGATCGAAGAAGCCTATGAGGTCAATGAAGCCATCGATAACAATGACTGGGACAATTTGGAAGAAGAACTTGGGGATGTCCTCCTGCAAGTTGTTTTTCACGGCTGTCTGGGTGCCGAAGAGGGGTTTTTTGATTTAAAAAGCATCGCAAACCGTGAAAGCGAGAAAATGATAGTCCGACACCCCCATGTTTTTTCAAATAATAGCGTAGAAACTATTGACACAGTCCTTGAAAAATGGGAGAATATGAAAAGAAAAGAGAGAAAAGGGACTTGGACAAATAGCCTGGAGCATATCCCAAAATCCTTGCCGGCTTTGAGAAGAAGTCACAAGGTACAAAGCAAAGCGGCTGAGGTCGGTTTTGACTGGGATCATGTGGAGGAAGCTTTCGATAAAATTCACGAGGAGACGAGTGAATTGCTCGAAGCTTGTTCCGAAAAAAACAGGGAAAAGATTCACGAGGAATTGGGAGATCTGCTGTTTGCGGTAGTGAACGTAGCACGGTTTCTCAAAGTGGATCCGGAAGATGCTTTGAATTTTACTTCACAGAAGTTTATACGTAGATTTGGCTTTATGGAAGAGACTGCGCTTACAAGAGGCGGTCGGCTGGAGGACATGACCTTAGCGGACATGGACGAGCTTTGGGAGGAAGCCAAAAAGCGTGAGGTTTCTCCGAGCTTATTGTGAAGTGGGATGAAAAGATATAGTCAATATGACATATTACATTTAAGGAGGTAAGGTTCGTGAATAAAGCTGAATTAGTTGCTGTAGTAGCAGAAAAGACAGGTTTCACCAAAAAAGACGCGGAGATCGCAGTAAATGCCTTCGTAGCAAGTATCGAAGAAACTCTTGTAAAGGGTGATAAGGTCCAGTTGATCGGCTTCGGAACATTCGAAACCCGTCAGAGAAAAGCTAGACAGGGAAGAAATCCCAGAAAGCCTGGCGAAGTCATTAAGATCGCAGCGGCAAAAGCCCCCGTTTTTAAAGCAGGTAAGGCATTAAAAGATTCTGTAAACAAATAAAAGCATTCATTGCGAAGGCAGCCATTTGGCTGCCTTTTTACTTATCGCAGAGGAATGCGCGGATTTAGGAGATAGCGATGAGAGCAGATAAATTTCTCAAAAACTCTAGACTGATCAAAAGAAGAACCGTTGCAAAAGAAGCATGTGAGCATGACCGTATTTATATCAACGATAAACAGGCAAAACCTGGGAGCGATGTGAAGCCGGGCGATGTTTTACGGGTTTGCTTCGGGAGCGGCGAAATCAAGGTTCGGGTCCTTGAAACTCCGGATCATGTAAGCAAGGAAAACGCTCAAAATATGTATGAGGTATTGACTCAATAATACGACCATTGTATTATTGTAATGATATGGTGGAATGAGACTATGCGCGCCGCCGATATCGTTTGTTAGAGAAACGGTGAATGAATGCGGGACGTAAGTATGAAGATTGGCAGTGTGCAATTCTTTAAGCGTGTGATATTATGTTGTCTGGCGCTGATGATTATAATTCCTACAGGGATAGCTATTGGTCTGGCGATCGAAAACCACAAGCTTTCAGAGCAAATCGAAAGCCTGACGGGCACAGAACCGTCAAAGGAAAAGGAAGGTCCAAAAGCATCGCAAGAAGGAGCTTCCGTGATTTCTGTTGTATCGCAGCCGAATCGCTCGGAAACGAAGCTTAACCGTATCCTCGCTTTACGCGAAAAGGCAGCCGGATCGACACCCTACAGTTTGGCTTATCAGGATCTATATCCGGATCTTTATATAGAACATGATTGGGACTTTAAAGAGGATGATTCAAATGCAGTTTATCTGACCTTCGACGACGGACCGTCTGAAGTAACCTCGGAAGTTCTCGATATGTTGGGTCTTTACGGTGTAAGGGCAACATTCTTTGTGGTTTATGATGACAGCCAGGAAGCTGCGGATCTTCTGCGGCGAATGGTTGCCGAAGGCCACACGATCGGCGTACACTCGACGACGCATCAATATCGTCAGATTTACGGCTCGGTCGAATCCTATTTGGCGGATTTTGAGAAAACGGCGGCATGGGTCGAAAAAGAGACCGGAGTCAAGCCGACGGTCTTTCGCTTTCCGGGTGGAAGCGTAAATACTTATAACCTTCCAATTTCAGAAATGCTTATTTCTGAGATGCTTCGGAGGGGATACCTCTACTTTGACTGGAACGTTTCTTCTGGAGATGCTTCCGGGTTGATCAGCTCTGATCAGATCGTCAGCAATGTACTGAGTGGCGTTGCGCACAGAAAAGGCGAAAAAGCAATTGTCCTTATGCATGACGGTCCCGGAAAAAAAACAGTTCGAAATGCACTCCCACACATTATTGAAAGCCTGGAAGCTTCGGATCGGGAAATGCTCCCGCTGAGTAATCAGGTGAAACCTATTTGTTTCGATTATTGAATAGATCAATATCTCGATATATAACAAACTACGATAAAAGAAAGAGGTGAGCATATTGGGTATGCAGGGTAATTTTAAAACCGCTGTAACCGAATTGATGAACGGTAAGCTGTTTACGGAAACCGAAGCAGAAAAAGTTGTGGAGGATGTGGCGGAACCAATCAGCACAAGTACTCCGAGTTCCTCGTTTGGACTTGGCAGCGCAAATGATTCTATCGCAAAGGCCAGAACAGGATCCCTGATTGCTGAAGATATGGTGATTGAAGGATCTGTACGCTCGGAATCGCCTATTCAGGTTAACGGAAAGGTTCGCGGCAATGTTACAAGTGCTCGAGACATTATTTCCAGAGGAGCTATCGAGGGAGATGTTAAGGGCGGCAGCATTACCCTGATCAAGAGTTCGATCAAAGGAAATCTGGCGGCAGGTAATTTCCTGTCCATGGATGCGGACTCGATCGTTGTAGGAAACATTGACGCGACCGGAGTTGAGATCAACGGCAAAGTCAAAGGCGATGTTCATGTTTCCGATAACGCCAATTTGCGCAAGGATGCAGTTGTCCTTGGAAATTTGACAGCTAAGTCCCTTTCGATCGAAGCCGGGGCAGCTATCAAAGGTAAAATGGAAATACTTCCTGCGCCGATCCAGGAAAAGGATTTCAAAGCATTGGAAGGCAAAGCGGCTTCCGAGAGTGGTGCGAAAAATTCCTTTATCAGTATCGAGGAAGAGGAAGAACCCGAACAATAGGTAAGGTTTCGAAAATGCAAAACGGAGCAGGTCACCCTGCTCCGTTTTTTTGTGTATTAGTTTAGTATGACAATTCGAATCAAAGTGATACTTTGAGCAACCTCTTATAAAGGATACGGACCGCTAAAAGCTCCAAATAACCGGTGCCATATAGTTTTGCCAATATGCCGGTTGTGACGGTGAGTGCCACAAGAAGTTCGCTGCAGAAAACAACGAGGGCGATGCGGCCGAGATTGACCTTTTTCAAAAGCAAAGGTTTCAGGAGCCCCGGAATGATCCCGACCAGGATCGGCGAGATCGTCAGCGGCGGATACCATCCGAGCGGGGAAAAGACAACACAGCCCAAAACATCTGCGACACCTCCCGTAAGTGCTCCGGCTAAAGGGCCGAGCAAGAGTGAAGCCAGAATGATCGGGAACATGCCGAAGCTGATCCGTACACTGCTGGAAAGGTAGATGACCAAAAAGCGGGTCAGAATGATGCTGATCGCAGCAAAAAGCGCGGCCAGCACAAGAGCTCTCGTACTAAATCGTTTCATTAAAAAAATCCTCCTTCTTTAATGATACTACACTAAAGAAAAGGGATTCGGGAACAATGTTCCAGCGATCTTTAATGCAGCAGCGGACGCAATATTGTATCGCAAATCTTTCGATTTTTCGTTCATGGGCAACATCCCATCCCATGACACTTCATGCGGTAAACCGCAAGCGCACAATATTTACTCTACCAATTGAAAAAAGGATACCATAATAAAAAAAGCTTTTCAAGCAACATAAAATCAGAATAAGAAATAAATTCCAAAACCGTTGTCGGACCAACTTTCCCGGACTCTATGCGAAGAAGCTTTTTTTTGATAGAATATAAGAAACAAGAGAAGGTGGAGAGTCTGATGAAAATGAAAATCGGCAGAAGATTAAACGCAGATATTTTTACGGTGCTCTACATTTCCGCATACGCATCGCTAGGGGCCTTGTATCCTTTGATTGGACAATACCTCGCAGGGATTGGATTTTCGGGAACGCAGATCGGTCTTGTCACAGCATCGGCTACGGCAATGGGCATTTTTGCGAATCCCTTTTGGGGAGGGATCTATCATCGACGCGGCAGAAGCAAAAAAATGATTTTGATTCTTTGCATTGTTACGGCGATCCTGGCCCTTCCGCTTCTTGCAGTCAAACAGTACACATTTTTCCTGCTGCTTTATGTGGTGGTTTTCTTTTTCGAAAATCCGATCTTCCCATTGCTTGATGCGACAACTATCGAAGCAAATTATCCATTCGGTGCTGCCCGAAAATGGGGTGCGGTCGGATATGCCTTCGGTGTTGGAATTGCAGGCTGGGTATCTGATGCTTTTGGCCTTTCCGTCATCTTCCCTCTGTTTTCGCTGTTCTTTCTTTTCACCGCATTCTCTTTCATTATATATAGAAGGAAAAGGCGTGATTTTCCAAGCAGCCAGGAACTTGAAAAGCCTAACGAAGAAATTCTGGTTCCTGAGGAGCTCCTCGTTGCCGAGATCGAAGAAACAATTGAGGGAAAGGGTCGTTTTCGCGACCTGTTTCGCAACAGACCGTATCTGGCCTTGCTGCTCAGCACCTTTTTTATCTGCGGTCCGAGTTTTGCACACAATGTATATTTTAGCTTCCTTTATATCGGGGAAGGCGGTACGATCGCGGGAATGGGGATCGCGATGCTTCTGATGGCGCTCAGTGAAGCTCCGTTTATGGCTTGGAGTACACAAATCTGTTCGAAATTTACGTTGGAACGAATGCTGCTTATTGCGATGTGCGTTTCTACACTACGTTATCTTTGGTACAGCACTGGCCCATCACCCGCATTTCTAATGGCAACCTTTTTTCTACAGGGCTTCGTCAACGGGATCATACTCGTCGAAACGATAAAATATATTGCGAAGCTTGTCGGTCCTGAAATGGTTTCACTTGCCATTCCTCTTTATACTGCGCTTTCCTCAAACTGCGGCACGATCATATGCCAGATTTTAGGCGGGGTGATCGTCGGTGAATATGGAGGGAGAGGCGTTTACTTCTTTTATGGACTCTTTAATGTCATTGGAATCATCATTTATATTGCGGCAGGACTGCACAAATCAAAGAAGGTATAATATGCCACAGAACAAAGGCGTCTCCCAAAAGAGGCGCCTTTTCACATTCTTTTCCTGAAAAGGAAAGGAACCAAACAGAAGCAAGGATCAAAGAGGAGGAGTTTCAAGGCGAATGGAACGCAAGGGAGAGTATGCGGGAAAAGGA
>CAZKCB010000030.1:0-13515 GCA_964550965.1 uncultured Oscillospiraceae bacterium | reverse complement strand
ATCAAATCGAAAGGAAACTTCAAAGCATCGACAAGATTAATGAGGAGAAAACACTGCTAAATAACATTTTAACATTGCTGAAATATAGCTCTGTCCAAGAAGATGAAACGGTTGAAAATCTCAAAAGAATACAGCTGGATTTACGGCAACTCAGTGACGAGTCATTTGCGGTTAGTGATATATTTTCGTTCGAAGAATATAATAAGAAGTTATTGTTTTTAGACAATTTGATTACTAACCAAAAGATAAATAATATACAACATCAGATAGAAGAGTACAAAAGTAAAAATAAAATATTTGATGAAAAAATAATTGATTACAAAAAAGCGTCTGACAAGGCAAAGGATATCTGTAATGAGATAGATAGAAAGAAGAAAGACATTGAAAAGATAGAGATTGATTCAGTTGGGCCGTATCTTTATAATGTTTATTCAAAAATTATCAAACATTCGCTATTTGGCGAATTTAAGCTTAGCCGTGATGATGCGCGAAATGAAGGCGGAGTTACAATTAAAGATAACAATGGAAATAACATTATGAACATTCTTAGCCAAGGTCAATTGGGAGTTCTAATGGTTTCATATTTTTTAGCAAATGCTTTTAGACGACGTCAGGAAACGGAATTTAGGACTTACTTTGTTGACGATATTACGAACTGCCTCGATGACATGAATATTCTCTCTTTTTGTGATATGATAAAATATCAACTATATGAGAAAGACGGTGTAATGGATCAGTTTTTCTTTATTACCTGTAATGACGATTTAGAAAAGTTATTTGTACATAAAATGAAAAGTTTCAATATCGAGTGTAAAGCTATCAAATTCGAATCCTATGCAAAAATTTCCACAAAGTAGGATGTAAAAGAGTTTATGTTTTTACCAATTCGATTCAGTACAATGTATAATGAAATCAAAAATGGTACTTATGAATAAAGCACAGCTCAGAGAATTCATCAAAGGATTAGGTTACAATTTTGATGGATGAATTTTGGGGAGAGGAATTCAATTGTTTTAAAGAAAGACACCTGCCGCCAAGGGGATACTAACCTCCAACGGCATCATTATCACCGCTACAAGGCACGTCTCATGCAAAGTTTCCTGCCAATCACAGCGAAGCTGTGATTGGCAGGAAACGACTGCGGAAGCCTTAACGCTGATCGAAAACTGCATTATACAAAAATCAAGAGGTTAAGCTTAGTCCAATAAAATGGTCTATGCGCTTAGCCGCTTTTTAGTATATTTATGGAAATATTTTGATTAAACGAGTATAATAAAATAAAAAAGAAGAAGGAAAATCTCTTGGAAGAGATAGGTATCATTAGTAGAATTTGCAATGGAAAATAATGAATTAAAAAATGAGGAAAACGCTTAATGAAATATTTGCAATCAATTCAGGAAACCTCATATTTGACTGCGGGCAATGTCATGCAGTACAGAAGAATCATGAGGATGTTTTATAATGAATATGAAAAGATGCATTTTCAATTATACAAAGAAGACGTGTTTGAATTATTGAAAGCATATTCTGAGTTTGAAGACTATACCATGGAGCAGCTGAAGAATGATTTAAATTCACTGGTTGAGTGGAAGAACCTGACGCCGATACAGGATCCAAAACGTGTGTATACCATCGCAGACTATAAGAATAAGCAATTTCGGTACTCCATGTCGGAATATGCGGTCGAAATCGAACGACTTACCGTTAAACTCGAAAGCCTGTTTATGGAAACCGGCGGTATCTCAAGCAACTTGTTTGCCCGTATCAATGAAGCCCTTGATGCCGCAGAAGAAGTCAAAAAAAGGCCGTTAAAAAACGTAAACGAGTGGTGGCGAAATCTACAGGAAGATTTTAAGCGTCTCAACCAGAATCACCAGGATTATCTTCGTGAATTCTATTCCGGCAGAGCGGATAAGGTGTTGAAATCCGTTGATTTTATTTTGCATAAGGATCTGTTTATAACATATTTGAAGGATTTTATTCAAGAGCTGCAAATAAATTAGACGAAGTTTGACTCAACACTAAAGCGAGTGAGCGCTTTAGTAGAAGACGAAGTATTGGATCTGGTAATCAAAAGTGAGTTAGAGATCCCTAATCCGAATTCGGAGCATAAGGAAGCATTAGAAAGTAACATCAATGAAAACGTAAGAGGAAAGTGGAAGGCATTAAAAAATTGGTTCGTGTCATACTGCAGCCGCCCAAGTGAGAGCAGCCAGGTGATGGAAATCACCAATGAAATCATACGAAAAATCATTCAGAACGCAGCACTGATTGTGCAATTACAGAATTGGGGAATCAGCAGGAAGGATGACTACCAAAAATTTATTACTTTGTTTTTGAACTGCGAAAATACAGACGAAGCACATAAGCTCGCGGCCCATGTGTTTGGGATACAGAACGTACAGCATTTCAAGGTAAACGGAGAACGTTCCACTGACAGCATCAACAGCAGCACATATGACGAAGAGCCAATCGAGTATGTACTAAAACCACATAACAGGACCTATCGACCGAGAATCGACAAAGAAGGATTTGAAAACAAATCGATGGAAAAACTGGCTCAGAGAACAATGTATTTGCAGCAGGTAGAAGAAGATAAACGAATGGTCATGAAATATATCAAAGACAATCGACTGGAGATCGCTACTATTGAGGACTGTATATCTGAGGTTACAAGAATCACTTTATTGCGATGGATATCGGCGGCAAATACTACAAGCACCAAAAAAGGTCATACGGAGTACGGGCAGGAATATACGATCGTAAAGGGAAACGAGTTATGTACGTTGAAATGCGAAGACGGCGATCTGGTAATGCCGGCTTATGTCTTTGAATTTAAGGAGAATAAGCATGAATGAAGTAAGAACCTTAATTGAAAATTATTGGATCAATAAAGCCACGGATAAAGAGCTATATAACAAAACAAAACGCGAAATTGCGAAATACCGGCGATTTGTCACAGAACAACTTGGGTGGAGACTGATCAATAACGAACGGATCCTGAAAATAGAGAAAATACCGGCGCACGCAGAAGCATTCATGGGAATCAGTGAGTTTGCAGATAGCAGAGACTATTGCATATTAAGTGCAGTATTGATTTTTCTCGAAGATAAAGAAGATAATGAGCAGTTCTTATTATCAGAATTAGTAGATATGATAGAAGTTCAGTTGAAAGAATATATAGAAGTGGACTGGACAAAATTTGTCCAGAGAAAATCTTTGATACGCGTGCTTCAATTTGCCGAAAAAAAAGGAATGCTTGATGTGTATGAAGGCTCAAGCGATGGTTTTTCCGCAGGCGTCGAACATGAGGTGTTGTATGAGAATACCGGCCTTTCCCGCTATTTTGCAACAAACTTCGATTACGACATTTCCGGATTTTCGTCATACAACGATTTTGAAGTACAACAATTACAGGAAGTGGAGACAGACAGAGGGCATTTTAGAATTAACAGAGCCTATCGTCAATTAGTAGCGGCACCGGCGATGTATTGGGCGGGAAATGACGACCAGGACTCCATTTATGTCAAAAACCAAAGACAATGGGTCCAAAAGAATCTGGACGATAATCTTGGCGGGCATTTACATCTTCACAAAAATGCAGCGTTTTTTCTCATGGAGGAAGACGATTGCTTTGGCGGTAAACACCCGAGAGATGCCATGATTGCAGAAATAGCTTTAATTGTCTGCGGAGAAATACGTAATCGCGTTAAGGACGGCCTCCTGGTCAAAGAATATGACGAGCGTGTCATAATAAATGAGGGGAAATTGAAGGAGGTTATTGGTTTGTGCAAGAAAAAATATGATTCCGGCTGGAGTAAAGAATACCGGGAAATGGAGTTGAGCAAGACCGTAGAGGAAGTTGCTTCTTATATGGAACACTGGATGATCCTTTCAAAATGCGGAGAGGATATCACGCTGCATCCGGCCGCAGGCAAAATTACAGGAAGATACCCGAAGGATTTCAACAGCAAGGAGGCGGCAGATGAATGATCGTTGGCGAATGAATCGAATGGGGTTTGTGAATTTCTGGCTGTACGATGAAGAAACGTTTGCTTTTTCAGACGGAAAGTTATTTTTGCGCGGTGCGAACGCCTCCGGAAAATCAATTACAACACAAAGCTTTATTCCTTTTATATTGGACGGAGACAGGAGCCCTAACAGATTGGATCCTTTTGGGTCAAGCGACAGAAAAATGGAGTACTATTTTCTTGGAAACGGTGAGAAAGAGGACGTAACCGGCTATTTATTTCTTGAATTTAAAAAAGGAGATTCAGAGCAGTATAAAACCATCGGAATCGGTCAAAGAGCCCAAAAAGGAAAGCCCATGGGGTTTTGGGGATTTATTATATTGGACGGCAAGAGGATTGGACTTGATGTAAATCTGTATCAGGAGGTTGGGAGCAAGAAGATACCATATGCAAAGCAGGATCTTAAAAAGATTTTAGGCGAAAATAACATGATCGCTGATTCACAGACGGAATATATGGAAGCAGTTAACAAATATGTATTTGGGTTTCCGCGGATCGAACAATATGATCAGTTTATTCGTCTGATGATCAAGGTAAGAGCGCCTAAATTATCAAGGGACTTTAAACCTACGAAGGTATACGAAATATTGAATGAATCCTTGCAGACCTTGTCTGACGACGACCTGCGGGCGATGGTTGATGCGATGGAAAAGATGGATGATATCCAAGGGCGCTTGGATGCATTGAAAGCAGCGCTGAAAGATGTGCAAAGTATCCGCACAGAGTACGACCATTATAATCGATATATGCTATCAAAGAAGGCCTATGCTTATACCGAGGCAAAAAAACAGGTAGACTTGTCCAAAAATAAATTAAATACATATACGACTGATTCACAGACGAAACAAGAGAAAAAAACTGCAAAGGAAACGGAAAACGAACAGCTTTCGGATGCAATGGAAATACTGACAAAGGAAAAAGAAGTGCTGGATGCTGATGACCTAGAAGCTTCCGTGGATAAACTGAACAATAGCAAAAAGAGAAAGGAAGAATCAGAAAAAGAAGCAAAAGCTTTAGATGAGAAGATTGAGGGCCGCCGGGATCAAATCCGTATATACGACGCAAAGCAAAGAGAATACAAAAATCTGGCCGCAGGCTATCAGCATGAAATCAGAAAGATGCAGCAAGAACTCGAAGCAATTAACGAATCACTGCAATTTGAAGAACATGGTGCCGTCAAAGAGGCGATCAGTCAGGAATCCGTGCGAAGTGAATTTGCTCGTATTAAAAACGCATTAAAAGAATATGCGACGGCTGTTGAAAAGGGACTAAAAGCACTGATCGAGGCTGCGCAGGCAGAAAATATATGGAGCCGTTTAGAGGAAGAACTGAGCGCACTGTCCGTAAATCAGGAGAAATGTGCAGTGCTGCTTAAAACCGCAGAAAGCATGGAAATGCAGTGCAGAGACAGCATTATTGAAGCATTTTATGGTCTGACCGCCAAATACCGGGAATTGATTATAGCAAAAGAAGAGCTGGAAAAGCTCGTGTCTTGTGTGATGAACTACGAAGGAGCTAAAGATCTGGGCGAAGTCAAAAAGATTATTGACAGTATTTATGACAGCAAAAGCAGACGATTGACGACCGCAAAGATAGAAAGCAGGAATTGCCGACAGGAGCTACAGGAACAACAAAAAAATGCTCTTCGGGAATTAGATGAACTGAAAACGATGAAGGACCCGGCTCCGGTAAGACGACAGAAGGTAGTGAAAGCAAGAGAAATCCTTCGAGCGAAAGGGATTTCCTGCTTGCCGTTATATGAGGCAATTGAATTCCGCAGCGGGTTAACAGAAGAAGAACAGGCATTGTTGGAAGAACAGTTATTGGACGCAGGCCTGCTGGATGCTCTTGTTGTACCAAACAAAGACTATGAAAAAGCAAAAGCCGAACTGCAGTATTTATCAGATACGCTGATTTGGGCAGATCCTGCTGTTCATACAGGGTTCGATAAATTGGTGCCGGGAGAGGCAGACTCCGAGCTGAACGCGGTTGTGGCGCAAATTTTAGATAATATCCATGAGAATTATGCAGAAAACGCAGGATTGATTTTAAGCGCTGACGGATATTTCAAAAATGGAATGATAGAAGGACACAGCGTGCCGGAAGGACCGGCTTCTTTTGTCGGAGCTGTTGCACGACGACAGAATTTGCTTCGAATAATCGAAGAAAAAGAATTGGAATGTAAAGCGCTGGAAGAAAGACTACATGATTGTAACCTGCAGTTTGAAGCGATTCAAAATTCGATTGATCTATTGGATAAGGAATACGAAGAGCTTCCGATATTTGACGATCTGGATCAGGCGATCGGCATGGTACAGGAAGCCAATTATGCGTTGACAAAAGCATCTGAAGAATGTGAGAAAAAGGAAAAAGAATCAGCAGAACTGCTGGCAAAGAAGAAAGCATGCCAGCAGATTGTAATTGCGAACTGCAGGGGATTGCCTTTTGAACGTACCATTGCAGTATATCAGGAGGCTGTTGACAGCGTCGGGGAATACCGAGATACAATGACAGGACTTGAGAGTGAAGCAGGCTACTTAAAAAGTGCAGAATCAAATAGTCAAAACACGCAGGATTTAATTGAAAAAGAAGAAGAGGCAATTGACACTGCTGATTTGCAACTAAAAAAGGCAAATCAGGCTATAAAAGTTTGCGAAGCAGAGATTGACAAGCTTGAAGAATTTTTAAACAGTCCGGAGAACAAAGAGCGAGCTCAAAAATTAGAAACCGTAAAAAAAGAACTTGAGGAAATAAAGCAAAAGACGATCCAAAACGGCGAAGACATCGCTGTATTGCGATCTCAAATCGAGCAGTTGGCTGCAGAAATGGAATTGCTCAACACAGAAATTATCAGCGGTATCGAAAAAGAAAACAAAGTGCGAATGTACTATCAGGAGGAATTGGAACTCGGGCTTGTGATTCAACAAGGGAGCAGAAGTATTGGTGAATGTACGGCAGATGCCGTAGCTTCCATTCGTGAAAATGACAAAGTCAAGTCGGTCGGCGATGTGGTTTCTTCTTTGCACAAGACATACCAGCAGCATAACAGCAACCTGACAAACTATGGAACTTCGCTGGAAGATTGTTTTGAAGACGATGAGGAAAACGCCAGCCTCCTCCGAAAGAGACAGTGCATCGTATCCACCTGGCAGGGAAAGAAGCTGTATTTGGAGGATTTTTATAAAGTTTTAAAAGACGCCGTAGAAAGTACCGAACTGCTTATTCAGGAAAAAGACAGGGATCTTTTTGAAGATATTTTGGCGGACACGCTCAGCCGCAAATTAAGCAACAGAATTGCGGAAAGCAAAAACTGGATAAAGGATATGTCGAAATTAATGCTGGGAATAGACACGTCTATGGGATTGACCTTTTCCCTGGATTGGAAGCCGCGTACGGCAGAGAGCGAAAAGGAGCTTGATACGCAGGAACTCGAAAAACTGTTAAGCAGAGACCGGGAACTGCTGACAAAAGAAGACATTGAGAAAGTCTCTGCACATTTCAGAAGTAAGATTGGACTTGCAAAACAAGCGGCGGACGAAAATGGAGAGATCATCAATTATGCGGATTTGGTGCGAGATGCCCTGGATTATCGGCAATGGTTTGAATTTAAAATGTACCTTTATAGAAACGGAGATTCCAAAAAGGAACTGACAAACAGCGCATTCAACAAATTCAGCGGTGGAGAAAAAGCCATGGCGATGTATGTTCCGTTGTTTGCGGCTGTAAATGCGCAGTATAAAAAGTCGGATCGTCCGGACCATCCGAGAATCATTGCGCTTGATGAAGCCTTTGCAGGCGTTGACGACAAGAATATAAGCAGCATGTTCGAGCTGGTCGAAAAATTGGATTTTGATTATATCATGAATTCGCAAGGACTGTGGGGTTGCTACGAAACCGTTAAATCGCTGAGAATTGCAGAATTGCTTCGCCCTGCAAATTCATCGGTTGTAACTGTCATTTACTATTATTGGAACGGAAAAGAAAAAGTCCTGGATGAACAGTAGGGATCAGGAGGCTGCCATGCTCACGAGTTGTGTAAAGTACTTCAAAGATAATGCCGCTTACAAAAGAATCTTTGCCCAAATGCGCAAACAGTGGAAAAAGTATGGGAAAACATCGGGGTTTATCCTGCTCGAAAAAGCAACTGCGGCGGAAAGAGAAGCATTAAGGTCACTGATGGGCCGAAGCTTTGATGACGAAACGGTGAAATTTCGAATGAGCGAATTCGAACGTGCATTGCAGGAAACCAAGTATCGAGGAACCAGCTTGCAGGAACTGCTGGAAACCTATTTTAATGAAAAACTTCTGACAAATAAAAATGAACGACAAGAGAAAACAGAGGGCAGACGTGATTTCTTTGACTCAATCAGAGACGAATTGGCAGCTCAAAATGAGAATAAATATGCGAATGCAAGCAGATGGATCGAAAAAGCCGTTTGTGAAAAAAAATACGGATATGGTCTCATGCTTGCGGAATATGACAAACAGGGAGGAACGATACGAGGTACGATCAGTAAGGTGTGCGAGGCAATTGCCTTCCTGCAATCAATCGAAAATGATAAGATTCGGCTGGCGGTACTGAGCGCAGTCATTACATCAAATCCGCATTTTTTCGACAGGAAAAATATTGCGGGTAAACTACTGATCTCCGCATTGAGTTTTATGAATGAGCAGGAATATCCGCAAGATGCAGAAGGCATCCTTGAGTTGTATTACCTGTCGAACATCAAACCGGATGATCTATCAAGCTATACCACGGTCTATGGGATAAGCCTTTATACAGAAGAAGGCCTTCATAAATCCTACGAAACATTTATTGAAAAAAACGAAGCGTACGTAGTGACCCTCTCTAATCTCAACAGGATTGTAAAAGCAGACTGTAAAAACAGGCAGGTTTTCATCTTTGAAAATCAAATGGTGTTTTCCCATATGTGTGAAAGTCTGGCCGGAATGCCGGTCGCTATGATCTGCACATCCGGACAAATGAAGACAGCATCACTGATGCTGATTGATTTACTCTGTAAAGAAGGCTGTGTTTTGTATTATTCGGGTGATATTGATCCGGAAGGGATTGGAATTGCTGACAGGGTAATCGCAAGAGATCCGAAGCACATTATTCCCTGGAGACTCGAAAAAGAGGACTATATGCTATCGATCTCGGATGAAAAGTTAGATGGATCGCGCATCAAGAAGCTTGAAAAAGTGCGGGACGGCAGACTTCTGGGCGCCGTTGGGGCTCTCAGGGAGAAAAAGCGAGCCGCTTATCAGGAACTTTTAATTGATAAGATGCTAGTGGATATAAAAGAAAAAACTCTTTGCTAGTAGCGGTTGAAATTCTACACCTTCTTTCTGGAGATTTCGCTTAATTTCAAAAGTATACCCAAGAGGGCGACTGTAATAAGCCCTGGATTTGTTGAGATGCTACAATTATTGAGCAAAATCAAGAGGCTAAGTTTAAGCAGATAAAATGGCATATGAACTTGGCCTCTGATAAGAGAGGAAGCGAGACTTCAAACATTCCCCGATTCTTCGCATGATAAAACAGATCTTCATTTTGAAGGTTTCTTTGCTTACATTTACTTGAAATACCCTTTGCTTTTGTGTTTAAGAGTTTCATAAGGTGGAGATTGCAAATTCAATAATGTTTCATTAATAGCATGTTACTCTTTACATGTAAAGAATAACGTGCTAAAATTAAAAATAATACATGCCGTCGGTTTTGATATTGAAACGATATTCTTTAAATATAGAGAATAACAAGCCAAATATAAAAAGAGGTGAGAAAAGTGGATGTTTATAATCAACTGGCAAAATATCCGGTTTTTACAATCGGTGAGGTGGAAAAGTTGGCGGGTAATTCCAAAACTGCATATTCCCAACTAGACCGGTTAATGAAAAAGGGCTGGATCAAAAAGATTCGGAAGAATATCTATTCTGTAGTAAATCCGGTAACCGGTCAAATCGTGGCCACCCGGTATCAAATCGCCTGTGCGGTAACAGACACTGCCTATATATCTCACCACAGTGCTTTAGAATATTATGGTCTTGCAAATCAAGTATTCTACGAAGTCTATGTTTCTTCAGAGACAAAATTCAATACTTTTGAGTATGATCATATGACTTATAAATATGTTGCATCAAGAATGCAAGAAGGAATAGTAAAAGCAAAGAATACGACAGGTGTTCGGATTACAGACTTGGAAAGAACCATTATTGACAGCATTCGTGACTATAATAAAATCGGTGGTCTCGAGGAAACCCTGAATTGTCTTGAAGGAAGCCAATATCTGGATGAAGCAAAACTTCTTCGGTATTTAGCGCTTTATAACACGCAGGGTCTTTATCAAAGGGTTGGATATCTCCTGCAGCATTATCAAAAAGAAATGCAGTTATCAAACAATTTCATTAATTGCTGCAAAGAAAAAATTGGAAAAAGCAGGCGGTATTTATCAAATGATTCTAATGTGCGAAGTATTTATAGTAGCGAGTGGAAACTGATGATACCGGAAGGGTTTTTCAAAATAACAGAGCGGGCTGGTGATATTCTTGTCTAGGTATGACATTATTTATCTTGGCTCCGGGATGATATTCTCTTCTGCTTCCTTCTATAGCAAAGCATGGTAAACGGGTTATAAACACTTATACATGAAAGCAGCCTGGACTTTCTGGACGAGCTTCTCCCTTAGTCGCCTGCCTTACCGGAGGATTGCAGAAAAAACTAAAAATGGGCAAAACAAAAGTCGCACTTCAACTCTACAGATGAGCCGTGCGGCTTAATTTTTTGGGGACGGAGGGTTTACCGTTTACTTTACATAAATAAAAAGACGCACTTCATCGTTTCGGTATAAGCAAAAAGGCGCCTGTTTGTTAATATTCTGTTACTGTGGTTCCTTCATCTTCAGTCCGGACTCATCAAAGTCCGGGTAGAAGTATGAGACCTCTTTTTCATACTCATCTTGTGCCGACCTACAGGTGTCGAGAAGAAATCCTTTTTCCGTGAGATATTCCTGCAGCCCGCGGTAGTAAAACAGCTTGTGCTCATGGTCAATAATGAAAGGAAGTATATCGTGTTTTAAGCATTCCTTGAACATAATGATACGTCCTACCCTTCCATTTCCGTCCTGGAAAGGATGAATACTTTCAAACTGGTAATGGAAATCCGCGATATCTTCCAGCGTGATTTCCTTTTTCTCAGCATAACCAGCAAGCAGCTTTTGAACTTCGCTGCCAACTTTTGTGGGAGCAGTTGTTTTCATATTTCCAACCACATTCGGTCTTACTTTGTAATCCCCAACCCGGAACCATTCCTTGCGCTCGTCGGAGGTGCTTTGTTTCAGCAGCCTGTGAAACTCCTTGATCAGAGTCTCCGTCAGTTCCTCATCTGCATGTAACAGCATGAAATCAAAACAGGAAAAGTGATTGACCGTTTCGATGATGTCATCGACATCAGCAGTTTCCTCCGCTTTCGTATTGACGGTGTTAGTTTCGTAGATATACCGGGTCTGATCTTCAGATAGGCGGCTGCCCTCAATTCGGTTTGAGTTAAATGCGAGCTTAATCTGCGTATGATGATAAAGGCCGCCTTTCAGCCGCCTTTCCTTTTCCTCCAGCAGCCGTTCTAAAAGTCGCTGCATAAGATATGTCACCCCCCTTATACTGTTATCTTATTATACCATATATTCAGGTAGTTTCATTCCATTTTATACATCCTTTTTTGGACTATTATGAGCTTTATGCTGATAGGTTTTGCGGAAGGTGCAAGGGCGGCTTTTCGTGAGATGTATGATAAAGCAATAAAATACGGAATTATTACAAGCCTGGGAAAAAACAAATAATGACCATATCGCGAAAATATTTTCGGATCAGGAGCTTGAACCGAAAGCAACTATTAGGGATTCCCGAATAGTTCAAACTGAGGGTTCGCGGCAGGTCAATTGTGAAGTGAAATATTATAATCTGCAAAAGGTTTCATTTCCACTCAGTAAAATCGAGCAGAATGGCGGATTAAATAGCGGATTAAAATTGTTTTTAGAATTAATAAAAAATAATCCGGAAATCAAAGCAAAAGATGCAGCGGCATTGCTTAAAACCGTTCAATCAGGACGATTGAAAAGCAAATAAAGGAATTGTCCGAAAGTGGAAGCGATTGTGAAGTTGGAGAAATGGTAGAAGCATGCAAATAGGAACATTTGAAGCCGCGGGGTGTTTTAGTCATTTGGTGGTTTTTGGTTTGTGGAAACATATCCGCTGATTCTATCAGTTTTCTATCACTTGTTGTGTTAGAAAGGTGATAGATAATAAAATCTATTTCCCAGAAACAAAAAAAATTGATTTTGGGAAATATAATGATAATCCTGTTGTAGTGGCAGCAACGTTGATGTTTCGAAAACTTGAGAGAGATATTTTGATATGAAGAGTATTCTTTGCACCTTTTTAATAACTGAAGTTAATTTTCTCGAGGTAGAGGGAATTATTTTATAACTCTTTACACAAGTAAATATTTCAGTTAGAATTAATAAGAACAAATGTTTGCAAGAAAAGAATAAAATTAAATCGATACCAGGTCACAAATTGTGATGGTTGGATAGTTGATAGCGATAATCATTAAATAAAGGTAGGTGACATAAAGCTTATGGCAAAGAAAAAGAATAACGAAATTACCATCCGTTCCAGTGCAGCCGAATACCTAACATATATCGCTGCAGCAGGTGATGATCCGCAAAGTGTTGAAATGCGTTACGAAGATGAAAATATTTGGCTTACACAGAAGATGCTGGCAACTCTTTATGCCGTCGAGATACCAACAGTTAATGAACATATCGCGAAAATATTCTCGGATCATGAGCTTGAACCGGAGGCAACTATTAGGAATTTCCGAATAGTTCAAACCGAAGGTTCGCGTCAGGTCAACCGTGAAGTGAAGCATTATAACCTGCAGATGATTATAGCTGTGGGCTTTAAGGTGAACAATGAACGTGCTGTCCAATTCCGCAAATGGGCGAATCAGATTGTAAAGGATTACACGATCAAAGGGTTTGCGATGGATGATGAGCGCTTGAAAAGCGGCGGTACTATCCTGACCGAACAATATTTTGAAGAACAACTCCAACGTGTTCGTGAAATTCGACTGAGCGAGCGGAAGTTTTATCAAAAAATTACCGATATTTATGCGACCGCCATCGATTACGATGTAAATGCAAGTGCCACAAAGCGTTTTTTTGCCACTGTACAAAATAAACTTCACTGGGCGATTCATGGTCAGACTGCCTCAGAACTTATTTTTACCCGCGCTGATGCCGAAAAGGAACATATGGGGCTGACTGCATGGAAAGATGCACCTGATGGAAAAATTCAAAAATTTGATGTATCGGTAGCAAAAAACTATCTGAGCGAATTTGAAATAGGACAGCTCCAGCGTCTGGTTTCTGCCTATTTGGACATTGCTGAGAGCATGGCACTTCGGCATATTCCTATGACCATGCAG
>CAZKCB010000029.1:8339-13530 GCA_964550965.1 uncultured Oscillospiraceae bacterium | reverse complement strand
ATAGGCCATGTGTTTATATTTTCTGTAGGAAGGAAGCCCTTCAACGATGGTTTCCGAGCCATCCCACACCGCCACGAGCTTTTCGTGCTCAGAAAGTATATTTTTGAGTAGGTTCGGGAGTTCATGGATATTATGAGTCCCAAAAACCAGATCGACCCACGGGTATTTTGCTTTCAGCGTATCGATGATATGCTGCTGCTGCATCATGCAGCCACAGACGCCGACTACCTTTTCCGGGTTTTCTTCTTTGATTTTTTTCAACTGTCCGAGGATCCCGAAAAAACGCTTGTCTGCATTGTCTCGAACGCTGCAGGTATTGATAAGGATGACATCCGCGGCATTTCGGACAGGGCTTTCGGTATATCCAAGCTCGCGAAGCATTCCCGCCATGATCTCCGAGTCGTGTTCGTTCATCTGGCAGCCCAAGGTATGAATATGATAACTTTTACTCATGCAAATCTCCATTTATAGACCGTTTTTGATTTATCTTTTTAAGCTGCAAATCATCTCTTGCACTTAGGCATTCTACCATTATTCCTTGACGATTTCAAAGAAAAGCTATACACTGTCTTTATATTTTAACAAAATTCAGGAACCACCACTCACCAAAGGAGGAAAAGATGAACCCGGAACAGGTAAAACATTATTTATCACTAAACCATGAAGAAAACATAGAAAGAGCCCGAAAAAATCTGATTCCGGCACTTCTGAAAACCCCTTTGATTTACAGCGATTTTTTTAGTGCTGAATATGGTTGTGACATTTATCTCAAGCCGGAAAACCTGCAAAGGACCGGTTCGTTCAAGATCCGCGGTGCTTACAACAAGATCGCCAATCTCACCGAAGAAGAAAAAAGCTGCGGCGTCATCTGTTCGTCGGCAGGAAACCACGCTCAGGGTGTTGCCTATGCGGCAAAAGAAAAAGGCATCCCGGCGGTCATCGTCATGCCGAACGTCACTCCTCTGCTCAAAGTTGAAGCCACCAAAGCCCTCGGCGCGAAGGTCATTCTGCATGGTGATGTCTATGATGAAGCCTATCGATATGCCTGTGAACTTTCCGAAAAAGAAGGATACACCTTCGTGCATCCTTTTGATGATTATGATGTTGTCTGCGGTCAGGGAACGATCGGCTTTGAGATCCTCGATGAGCTTGATGATGTCGATGAGATCCTTGTGCCCATTGGCGGCGGCGGCCTGATTGCCGGCATTGCCTTAGCAATAAAATCAAGAAAACCTTCGGTAAAGATCATCGGTGTTGTACCGGTCGGCGCGATGTCGATGAAGATTTCTCTCGAAGAAGGTCAGGTTTCAAGGCTTGCCGCTGTTAAAACAGTTGCTGAAGGCGTTGCCGTAAAGCAACCCGGAGATCTTACCTTTGCCATTTCACAAAAATACATGGACGAAATCATCACCGTGTCAGAAAGAGACATTATGGAAGCTGTCCTTCTGACAATGGAAAAACATAAATTGGTCGTTGAAACGGCCGGAGCGATCCCTCTTGCAGGCCTTCGCAAACGCGTTGCTCCCGGTAAGAAAATCGTCTGCCTGATGAGCGGCGGAAACATCGACGTGGTTACGATCTCTTCGATCATCAACCAAGGTATGATCTCACGCGGACGCATCATGTGCTTCTCCGTCGAGCTTCCGGATAAGCCGGGGCAGCTCGTCAAAGTCGCTCAGATCCTCGCGGAATGTGGCGCGAATGTTATCGAACTCGAACACAATCAGTTTAAAGCCATCGATCGTTATTCCAACAAGGTGCTTCTTGAGGTGACTGTCGAAACAAATGGACATGAACACATCAAGGAGATCCTCTCCACTCTGGAAGATAATAATTTTACAATTATGAGAGTCTATTAAAGCAATTCTTCGATCTCATGCTTTTTCTGTCTCGTCATCAAAGCCGTGACCGCTTTTTTGGGATCGGTCTTTTTGTTTATGACCTGATAGATCTGCTCTGTGATCGGCATCTCGACACCGACTTTTTGTGCAAGCTCATAGGCGGCTTCTGTCGTGTACATGCCTTCGACGACCATCCCTACATTTTTTGTAGCTTCTTCGGGACTCACGCCTTCGCCGATCATGATGCCGCAGCGTCTGTTTCTGCTGTGCATGCTGGTACAGGTAACGATAAGATCGCCGACGCCGGATAAACCTGTAAACGTTGCAGCTTTAGCGCCAAGCTTGACTCCAAGCCTTGTCATCTCGGTGATGCCTCTGGTCATAAGCGCCGCTTTGGCGTTGTCTCCAAATCCCATACCATCAGTGATCCCAGCCCCTAAAGCGATGATGTTTTTGAGCGCACCGCCTAATTCGACGCCGGGGATATCAGAATTTGTATATATACGGAAACGTTCTGTCATAAAAGTATCCTGAACATATTCGGCAAGTTTTTGATCCGGCGAAGCTGCAACGACAGTAGTCGGCATTGCTTTTCCGACCTCTTCCGCATGGGATGGTCCTGAAAGAACGACGTATTTGGCCGTCGGCATCTCGCTTAGTGCGATTTCAGAAAGACGCAGCAGGCTTTTTTGTTCGATGCCCTTCGCGACGTTCACAAAGACCATATTTTCTTTCAAATACGGTTTTGCGGATAAAAACGCACTGCGAAAGTGCTGTGCGGGCGCAGAAAAAAGAACGATATCTGCTCCACTGATCACCTTTTCGAGGTCTTCATCAAAAGACATGCTCTGCGGGAAATAGACCTCAGGAAGATACTTTTTATTTTCGCGATCTTCACTCAACGCCTTCAAATGGGCGCTGTCGATATCCCACACATTTACGGTATGACCTTTTCCGGATAAAGTAACTGCTAACGCGGTGCCCCAGCTTCCTGCACCTAAAACAGCGATTTTCTGTTCCATTATAATCCTCCTCAGTTACCGATCTGCTTATTTCTTAAAGTTCAGCTTCGGTTCTTCTCCCTTGATGATCCTTTTTAAATTTGCTCTATGCTTTATGATGACGATGACCGCCATAGCGAAAAATACCCAAACAAATTCAGGTTCAAAATATCCGATCAGGATCGGCAGCGCGATCGCCCCTGCGATGCTTCCGATCGACATACGCTTAGATACCAGGGCTCCGAGCAACGCAACCGCGAGGCAAAGAAGCCCGACGACGGGATTTACTGCAAGCAAAACTCCGAAAGCCGTAGCAATGCCCTTACCTCCCTTAAAGTGAAAGCACACCGGCCAGATATGTCCGATGAATACTACAAAACCACAAAGCACCGCAAGCCATTCGTTTCCGGCGATCCGTCCGAGTTCTACCGCAGCCACACCTTTTAGTACATCAATAAGAAGCGTTCCGACTGCTGCTTTTTTCCCAAGCACCCGTAAAACGTTCGTCGTTCCGGGGTTGCCGCTTCCTTCTTTTCGGATATCAAGCCCTGCCGCTTTTGCGATCAATGTGGCAGGAGAAATATTGCCGATAAAATAGGCGGCGATCAGTGCAAGCAGCCAGATGATCTTCTCTCCGGTTCCAAGCGCCAAAATGGAAAAATCAGGCATTTTCGTTGTCCCCCTTCTCTCTGAACACAAACTTGATAGAAGTTCCTTCGAAACCGAAGCCCTCTCTTATTTTATTTTCCAAATATCTCGAATAGGAAAAATGCAGCAGCTCTCTGCTGTTTATTTTAAAGGAAAACAAAGGCGGTTTGACACCGACCTGTGTGACATAGTAGATTTTCAGAGCTTTTCCTTTATCGGAAGGCGGCTGCTTCATCATCAGTGCATCCGCGATCAGGCTGTTGAGCTGTCCGGTGGAAACACGCGTGGCTCTTTTTTCAGCAACATATTTTGCAATTTCCATGACCTTATGCAAACGCTGCTTTTCAAGCACCGAAATAAAGACGATCGGCGCATAGGACATGAACTGAAGCTCTTCGCGGATCTTTTTTTCATATTTGACCATTGTGTTTGTTTCTTTTTCGATCAGATCCCATTTGTTGACGACGACAACGATGCCTTTTCCCTCTTCATGGGCGATCCCGGCAATTCTTTTGTCTTGTTCTGTGATACCTTCGACTGCGTCGATCATCAGAACGCAAACATCGCTTCGTTCGATCGCGCTCAGCGCACGGATGATGCTGTAATGCTCGATGTCGCCATGGACTTTGCTCTTTCTGCGAATTCCGGCAGTATCGATCAAAACATATTCTTCTCCGTCCCAGGTGAAAGGTGTATCGATCGAATCTCTCGTCGTGCCTGCGATATCGCTTACGATGACTCGCGGCTCTCCGACAAGTGCATTGACAAAAGAAGACTTTCCGACATTCGGCTTTCCGATGATGGCGATCCTGACTCTCTCATCTTCTTCCTCTTCATCAGATTGCACATCGATTTTTTCCATGATAGCATCGAGCAGATCTCCGAGGCCAAGCATATTGGCGGCAGAAATCGCAATCGGTTCTCCGAGTCCCAGTTCATAGAAATCATAAAAATCTTCCGGTAAAATAGACGTATCTACTTTATTTACAGTCAGAATGACTTGTTTTCCTGTGCGGAGAAGCATTTGGGCTACTTCGCGATCCGAAGAAGTGATGCCATCACGTCCGTCAACCATGAACAGGATGACATCCGCGGTTTCCATCGCGATTTCGGCCTGATCACGCATCTGCGAAAGAATGACATCTTCTGATGTCGGTTCGATCCCGCCTGTGTCGATCAGAATAAAGGGTATGTTGCTCCATTCTGCCTCTGCATAGATACGATCCCTGGTAACTCCGGGCGTATCTTCGACGATGGAAATACGTTTCCCTACGATTTTATTGAATAGAGTGGATTTGCCGACATTTGGACGGCCTACCACTGCAACGATCGGTTTATTCATATACTTGTTATCCTCTTTCTCCACAGAACCTTTTCTCTTCGATGCGGTTCTGACTGCGGGGCATTGCTGTTTCTCTTCTATCTATAATAGCAGAATTTGACGCTTCCATCAAATCATTCTGAAAATAATGCTTTACAGGCTCAATCAAAAGGGTGAAAATGGGTACAGGAGTATAATTATTAGAGAAATGAAAATTTGAAAGGGGAATTTCCATTATGGATGAGGAAACACAAACGGTACAGGAAGCGACCAGCGATCCCGGACCGACAACTACACAAGCGGCCTATGAATTCGAACAGCCCCGCCGCAATAAACAACGTAAACGTTTGAAAGGCTGGATCATCTGACTGTTAATCGTC
>CAZKCB010000029.1:0-8329 GCA_964550965.1 uncultured Oscillospiraceae bacterium | reverse complement strand
CCGAGACCGCGGACGGTTTCGAGCACACCGTCGTGCTGAAGTTGCAGATACGCCATCAGATCCTTATATCGCCGTATTATATGTAGAAGGAACCATTGCCTCGTCAAATGTTGACAACTGGGGTATTCCTTTCGGTTATCAGCACCAGTTTACCTTGGACTCGATCGACGAACTGATCAACGACCCGAATAACGAAGGATTGATCTTATATGTGGATTCTCCGGGAGGCGGCGTCTACGAAAGTGATGAATTATATTTTAAAATCAAAGAATATCAGGATACAACCAACCGGCCGGTCGTTTCCTATATGGCTTCCATGGCAGCCTCGGGTGGTTATTACATTTCCGCTCCCGCAGATAAAATCTATGCAAATCGTAATTGCTGGACCGGTTCGATCGGTGTTACGATCGGCACAGTGTATGACATTTCAGGCCTTCTCGATAACTACGGGATCAAAACCGTTACCATCACCTCCGGCAGAAACAAGGCCATGGGCAGCATGGTCGATCCTTTGACCGACGAACAAAGAGCGATCTTTCAGTCCCTTGTCGATGAATCCTACGAGCAGTTTGTCGGTATCGTAGCAGAAGGAAGAAATATGGATCTTGCCAAGGTAAAGACCATTGCAGACGGAAGGATCTATTCGGCACAGCAGGCCTATACGCTTGGTCTGGTCGACAGTGTCTGTTCTTACGATGATGCGATCGCCGATCTCCAAAAAACATATCAGCTTGAAGGTTGCGAAATCTATGACATGTATTACACGGATGATTCTTTTTTCGGGACGCTTCTGAGCAAAGCTCCCCTGCCCGAACTTCCGCAAAGTGATACGGAAGCTGTTTTATCGATGGTAAAAGATGACGTCGAATTTCCGGTCAGTTATCTTTGTGAAGCACTGAAATAAAAGTATTTCTCATTTCGATGATAGACCCTGCCTTTTCCGGGCAGGGTTTTTTTATGCAATAAACCCTATATTAGGTGTTGACAGTGTACTATGCAATGCAGTACACTAAGTACAGGGACCCGTGCCTGCATCATGGTACGGGAATTATACTGAGAAAGGGGTATCGCACTATGTTTCAACTGGATCTAAGAAGTAGAAAATCGATCTACGAGCAAGTTGTTGATAACATAAAAGAGTTAGTCATTGCGGGTGTATTGCACTCGGAAGATAAGCTCCCTTCTGTGCGCGAGTTGTCTAAGACACTCACCGTTAATCCCAATACTGTTCAAAAGGCATACCGTGAGTTGGAATATCAGGGGTTCATCTACACGGTCGCCGGTCTCGGAACATTCGTCACTGCTCCCGTCCATACAGTCATTGACGGTAAAAAAGCACACGAACTTCGGGAAAACATTAGAAGGGACATTCGGGAGTTGCTGTTTTTGGGGATGACGCGCACCGAAATCAATGAGTTGTTACAGGAATTGCTACAGGAAAGAGGTGAGGGCAATGATTAAGGTCACCGATCTGAACAAATCGTTCGACGGCTTTCAGGCGTTGGACAATCTCAATGTAAATATCAAAAAAGGCTCGATCTATGGCCTTGTAGGAACCAATGGGGCCGGAAAAACGACGCTGATCAAACACGTTACCGGGGTTCTGAAACCTGACAGCGGAAGCATCACGATCGAGGGCGAACCTGTTTATCAAAATCTCGATGTAAAAATCAGGATGGGTTATACCCCGGACGATCTTTATTTTTTCGCGCCGTATAACATTCGCGAATCCTCCAAATTTTACAAGGACCTTTATCCGACATGGAATGAAGAACGCTTTCAAAATATGCTTCGTCAGTTTTCACTTGATGAAAAACGCAAGCTTTCGAAGTTTTCAAAGGGAATGCAGAAACAGGCAGCTTTCATTCTCACGATGTGCACGATGCCGGATTATCTGGTTCTTGATGAACCCATTGACGGACTTGATCCCATCATTCGTAAGCTCGTATGGAAATATGTCGTTGAGGATGTCGCCGAACGTGAGATGACTGTTCTCGTCTCGTCTCACAATCTGCGTGAAATGGAAGGGATCTGCGATTCCATCGGAATCCTTAACCAGGGGAAAATGATGATTGAACGTGACCTCGACGAACTGAAATCCGATATCCACAAAATACAGGTTGCATTTAAAGATACTCTTTCTGCTCCTTACGAAGGACTTACTGTCCTGCATCAGGAAAGCAGAGGGACCGTGGACCTTCTGATCATAAGAAACAAAAGGGAAATGGTCGAAGAGCATATCATGAAACACGAGCCACTTGTGTTCGACATGCTTCCGCTATCACTGGAAGAAATATTTATTTATGAGTTAGGAGGTGGTGACAATGAATTCCAAGGCATCTTATTTTAGTATCTCACTGCCTTTGATCAAAGAGAATATGCGCAGATTTTGGGCGATCCCGGTCATTTCGTTCCTGGTTTATTTCCTGTCGGGTGCATTCCCGATTCTAATGACCTACGATAAGATCAACAATATTGCAAATTATATTCAACTGTCACTCGAAAACCAACAGCCGTTTTACATGGCCGCACATTTGCTTGTGCCTGTGATCACCGCCGTTGTGCTTTATCGCTATCTGCAAAGCGTGAGTTCTGCTGCCGTGATGCATTCGCTGCCGCTTACAAGAGCAAAGCTTTTCAACAGCAATTTTATATCCGGACTTTTGATGTGCATCGTGCCTGTTTTAGTGAATGGTTTGATCCTTTTGCTCCTAAGCAAGCCGGCCTTTGAAGAATCAGGCTATGAGGCAGAGATGATGACAAGTACGGTCGATGTCTTTACCCGCATGGATGTGCTTAACTGGATCGGCATCTCTGTGCTGATCGTAGCAGTGGTTTACAGCATTGCCGTCTTTTCAGGCATCGTAACGGGGAACATGTTCATCCACCTTATGGCTTCGTTCTTCTTTGTCTTTGTTATAACGGCACTTTATGCTGTATTTTATCTCTACTTTGACCTTTATCTTTATGGTTTTAATGCAAGTGGACAGTGGGAAGACATTTGTCTGGCAATATCACCATACACCGAAGTAATCAAGACCGAGGGCCATTTCACTCTTATCCCTCTGCTCTTTTACCTTTTTACCTTCGTGGCGATGTATGTTTTATCTTTTGTGCTTTATGCGAAAAGAAAGCTCGAAAGGGCTTCGGACTCGTTGGTCTTTGACTTTTTAAAGCCGATCATCTGCTACATTATCGCGTTCCTTGGCATGACGCTTCTGGGAGTCTATTTCTACTACCTCGGAGACGAAAGCAAGGCATACCTTTACGCAGGTTTTGCATCCGGTGCTGTGATCTTCTTTATTATCGGACAAATGATCATTTTGAAGACGCCGAGGGTATTCAACCTCCAAACACTGAAAAGCTTTGCTATTTATGGAGTTCTTTCGGTAATCCTGATCGTCGGCCTGAATTTTGATATCACGGGCTATGAAACAAGAACGCCTGATCCCGGTTCGATCAAAAGCGCCACCATGAATGAAAGTTTTGACAACGTGGTTTCCAACAGCAATCTTCCGCAAAAAGATCGAGATCTGCAGGATCCCGAAAACCTTGCTGCTCTTTCAGCTTTTCACCATTCGATACTCGAAAACAGAGCACGGTTTGAAAAAGAAAGCGACGACATTTATTATTCAAAAACCTTGAGTTTCGAGTATGATCTGAAGGGTCTGATCGATATGAGCCGTCTCTACACCGTTGATTATGACTTCTTCGCAAAGAGCGCTGAAATGAAACAGATTTTCGAGTCTCTGGAATACAAATCGGCCATTTCCCTCTACGGCCTTGGCGTAGATTCTTTTGATGAGATCTACTTTTATGGAGACCAGGCCACTGATGACCAACCGATCATTGGCAAAGCAAGCGATGTAAAAGAACTTGTCGCCGCGATCGAAAAAGATATCCGTACGATGCCTTTTGAAGAAGCAGTCAGCCTCAAACGCTATTATGCCACTGCTGAAATCAATTTCACTTATACGGATACCACAGTTAATGCCGGTCAAAAGAAGCAAAGCTCTGTCAGTGTGAACATCCCTTATTCGTTCGCAAATACGATCACCTGGCTCAACGCACACGGCTATGATCTTGCCCTTACCGCAGATCAGGTTCAATACATCGACATTTACGCTATCGATGATAAGAATAAGGGTTCGGTAATTCGTCAAGACGGCGGTTATGCGGTCATGGATTCCGAACACTCCTCGACCTGGTATTCGACTGAGGAGTATTTGGATAAATTCGGTGAAAATCCCGTAAAGCCGATCATGCATATCACCGACAAAGCAAAGATCGAAAAGGTTCTTGCGAATTATGACCGGGATCGGATTACCGAAACGAATGCGTATTCGGTCGAGATCTCTTATCGCACCAACTACACGGATCCCGCGAGGGAAAAAACCGGTTATATCTATGCGTTTCTCAATGAAGGACTTAATTTTCTAAACTAACGCAGCAAAGGCTGCATCGATCGGACAAATACAGTTTTGCAGGGGAAATATAAAACTGAGTCTTGTTCAAAAAGGGTATATAAAGAGCGAGCCGTGCATTGCACGGCTCGCTTTAGTATGACAGGTCGTCAGCTCCTATAAATGGGGATGCTCTATGTAGGATTGCTCGAGTTGTTCGCATCTGCCGCTTTCTCCGAATTTGGAATGATTCCCTTTTGGGAGTTTAGGAAGCAATTCACGGGAAATGAAAATATAAGAGTTGCGCCACTTACTACATATATCACTCCAGCAACAAAAAGGGCGAGGTTGATTCCTGCCAGCATTGATATTACCGAAAGCAATCCACCAATCAGCAGCAAAACTGCTATGAGCCATTTTGCCCATTTATGACCTTTGTACATGAATAATAGTATGACTCCCTCAATCACAATTCTAATAATACCTGTCAGAGATTTACTCAAGGCAAGTGCCATGTCTCCTGCAGATACATAAAGAGATGATGTGACGATAATGGTGATAATATCAATTAATAGCACCAATACAATGATTCCGATGACCATTTTCTTTCCTTTAACTGTTGATTCCATTTTTTTCTCCTCTTTCTTCCTGTAATATTTTTTGCCTTTTTGATTCAAAATCACTGCCTATTAAACGCATGCTTCTAGTGCAGGATTAATGGCATGTGATCGCAAGCGGCCACATGCCAGTCACCTTCGCCGGCAGTGCCGACGGTTCAAAACTTTTTAGTACGTGGTCGAAATGACCGTTTGTGTGTCAACTGGGTAGTCAGTGATGCTCTATATGCTTCATTTCAAGCCATTTTATGGGTAGTTTAACTGGTGTACCCTTAAAAATCGAACGCTATTATTGTTTTATGCTCCAAAGCTTTTTCGGTATAACTTAACAAAGTTTTCAATGCACTATTTGGATTTTGGCGATAGGTTTCTTTGATGCATTCAAGTGCTTTTCCCATGCTGTGCTTCTCAATAATTTCAGATTCAAAATCATCAATCATTATATTGCAATTGTTGTTAATAATATCAAATACACCAGATTCTTGCAATTGCTCAAATTCATTCTCGGAAATACTCCATTCAAGTGTATTCACATGATTTTCAACTCCCTTATAATAATCTTCCGTAGCTGCTTCATCTAGCGGTATGGTCAAATATCTTAATCTGCTCATATAATTCACCTACTTCATGTCTAAAAAATGTGTAATAGCTTCATATTCGTCCTTTGTTCGTCCAATCTGCTTTCCATCAACAATCTTGTTAGAAACATTATTCCCATCAAGATCGAGATATCTTCTTTTACCAGTTAGCGTAGTATCTTCAATTCTGAAGTAATTCCCGCTTTTGTCATATACAACTTGAATTCCGGTATCCTCGTTCTTCAAGAGTGTCTTACCAGAACTCGTTGTAACTGGTTTAGCATTTTGTGCAAACTTTTCAACTGCATCATCAAGGCTGGCCTGTTGCCAATTCTCTGCAAATTTTCCTGCTCTATTTGCTCCAGCAAGGCTTCCGCTCCCACCCTTAATGACTTCCTTCCCGCCAACTCTACCAAGATCACCGGCGGCTTGCCCGATTTCCATACCGCTTTTTATCATCCCATAGGCAATGGCGCCTTCGGCTAGTTGGCGAACTGCGGAGCCGCCTACCACAGGAAGAACCAGTCCGACCGCCGTCAGTGCCCGTTCTCGGAGAGTCAGGTCTTCTTTCGTAATGGCGTCCTTTCCCGTTACAACTTCAGCGATGTCTTTTGCTTCGCCTATGATCGGAATAGAGCTTACTGCAGCGGAGAACATCTTCTTTTCGGATTTTGTGGCTTCTTCTCCCGCTTCTGGCAATCTGTCTCTTGCAGCTAATCTGGGGTTTGTTACTTCATGTACACTGGCGCTTTTCATTGACGCAGAAAGATTGTTCCCTACACTTTTTACACTGTTCTGAACATCCTTACCGATTGTAACGGTGGTGGCCTTGGCTGAATTTACTTTACTGGTTGCCGCGGCCTTGATGTTATCGACTGCCTTTGTAAGGTTGCTTGACGCTCTTGCGGTGACCTGTTTTACTTCACTGGCTGCGGCTGCAGCTGTTTTAATCAGCCCCTTGGCCACTGTTTTTGCTTCTGTCGAAACATTTTTCTTTATGTCTGCGACGCTGTTCCCGACCGATTTCGGAACATTTTTCACGGCGCTTTCTACCGCATGGCTTATGCTTACCGCAGTTGATTTCGCTTCGTTCACTTTGGATGTCGCGATACTGTCCTTTCTCGTAATGACAAGACTCGCATTGACATATGATTTTATAGCGAGCCATGCGTTGCACGGCTCGCTATAGCTTTTGATATTTTTGTATGAATCTCACAAAGATCAAATTTTCAAAGTTGTAAAGCTTCATCTTTGGAACTGGCATCTTGTAAATCTAGTTCTCAAACATTTCTTTGTTTTGATAGGTAATAATAATATCATACGCACATTCTGGATTCTCTTTGACTCGATTAGCCTCTTCATCCGTAATTTTTAATTCTTTTATTTGAACTGCCAGCTCGCCTGAATCAAATATCAAATAATATTTATCATCCATTTTTCCTAGTTGTATTCCTTCATCTTCCAATATGATTTTCATTACATTAACCTCACAGTCTACTCTACATTATTTATTTGATATGTTCCAATATGTGCAGGATCAATGACTGCTTCCTTAATACCTCCACTGGTGTACCCTCCTGGTTTCCACAAATTATTAGCTCCCAATTCATTACCGCTTGGCATTCGTAAACCATTAGGCGAATCAATATCTACGCGCACAGGATTCGCTCCCAAAGAGCCTTTATCAAATCCCAATAACTGTTCAAGTTTGGAAACATCTCCATCAGCTATCTGTATCAACTTATCGGCCTGTTTGGAAGAAATTACAAAAACTCCACCTCTTGATCCAATCGTGCCCGTTGGAGCGTTCGGCATAATTTTTGTCACCCCTTCTTCAAACTCGCTAAGATGTGAATTAATATACTCGTTGCTTAAATAAGTTGCAGGACTAGGCCTCGTATCTTTTGGTGTTGACAATATCTCTTCTATCTTAGCCTGATTTAGCCCTGCACTTTTTAGTGTAGTTACTATTTCATCCGTAGATTTTACCCCACCCTTAATAACTTCGGCCGATCCAAGTTTTGCGACAGCACTGCCATTGACCACTTTGCCTATTTCATTGCTGTTTTTTATAATCCCGTAGGCAATGGCGCCTTCGGCTAGTTGACGAACTGCCGGGCCGCCTACCACAGGAAGAACCAGTCCGACCGCCGTCAATGCGCGCTCTCGGAGCGTCAAATCTTCTTTCGTAATGGCATCTTTTCCCGTTACAACTTCCCCGAGGTCTTTTGCTTCCCCTATGATCGGAATACAGCTTACTGCAGCCGAGAACATCTTCTTTTCGGATTTGGTTTCAATCATGTCATTTGCATGTAGTTCTGAATCGAGCCATGCAATGCACGGCTCGATTCAGTTTTTGATAGTTTTCTATCTAACGAATCCAATTTCCCATATGCTTCTGGGATTGTAACTGAACATGTTGCAAACAAATTAAATTTTCAGTCAAAAATAAGTTGCACCGTATTTTCATTTGTTTTCTTTTGTACCTCTAATATGATATCTTCTATCTGCTTTTGAGATACTTCTTCCTTTTCATGAGGTGCTTCCCAATATCTCATTGTATCTTTGTAAACAACAAATTTTTTATTTATAAGTATTTCTCCTTCTGCCTTTAAGACGTAACCATTTTCCAAATCAAATTTTACATAATTCTTGCTTCCCGTTATCTTCATTCTTTTACCTCTCAAAAACAATTGTTTCTATACCTGTTTTAGGATCAATAGCTGTAAGT
>CAZKCB010000028.1:0-13710 GCA_964550965.1 uncultured Oscillospiraceae bacterium | reverse complement strand
AAGAGGCTGCTCGTCCTTATGTCTGTAGTGATCCGGAACTGCTTGCTGCGGGAAAAGGGGCTGCCGATGAAGCCGAAGCGCTTGCCGGAGCCGCGGATATCGTAGCGGAGATGATTGCGGACGATCCTGATTTCAATAGCGAGATCAGAAAAAGGACCTACGAACATGGGCAGATCGTTTCGGACGCAGTCGATGCGAAGGAAAGCACTGTCTATGACAGATATTATGAATTTACTGAAGCAATTGCGAAAATTCCGGATCACCGTATCCTTGCAATCAACCGCGGGGAAAAAGAAAAGAAACTGAAGGTAAAGATAAAAGCACCGGCTGAAAACATTCTTGCGATGCTTGGAAAAGAAGTGCTGAGAAACGAAAGAAGTATTTTCTTCGAGATGATGCAGGCCGTCATCGAAGATTCCTATAAAAGACTCATTGCCCCGTCGATCGAACGTGAGATCAGAAATCAGCTGACAGAAAGAGCGGAAAAGGAAGCAGTGAAGGTCTTTGCCAAAAACACGGAAAACCTTTTGATGACGCCTCCTGTCAAGGATGCCCGGGTGATCGCGATAGACCCCGGATATCGTACCGGCTGCAAAGTCACTATGCTTGATGAAACAGGAAAGCTGCTTGCCTACACGACGATCTATCCAACGGAGCCCAGAAAAGATATCGAGGGATCGAAGCGGACGATCTTAGGGCTGGCCGAAAAGCACAAGGCAAATCTGATCGTCATCGGAAACGGAACTGCTTCCCGCGAAACAGAAAGCTTCGTATCTGAATTGATCAAAGAAGCCGGAGATCAAAACCTGCAATACACTATCGTAAGTGAAGCGGGAGCCTCGATCTATTCGGCCTCGAAGCTTGCGACAGAAGAATACCCCGACCTCGATGTCACAACGAGAGGTTCCATGTCTATTGGAAGAAGAGTGCAGGATCCGCTTGCGGAGCTTGTAAAAATACCGCCGAAAAGCATTGGTGTCGGTCAATACCAGCACGATATCAACCAGAACTATCTCGACGATGCGCTGACAAATGTTGTGGAAGACTGTGTCAATCGGGTCGGAGTCGATCTGAACACGGCATCACCATCGTTGCTTTCCTATATTGCCGGCATCAATGGCGGCATCGCAAAAAATATCGTCGCTTATCGCGAAGAACACGGTGCGTTCAAAAACCGAAAAGAACTGAAAAAAGTAGCCAAACTCGGAGAAAAGACCTTCAAACAGTGTGCCGGATTTTTGCGGATCGCGAAGGGAGAGAACCCTCTTGACGCTACTGCGGTGCATCCAGAGTCATATCCTGCGGCAGAGGCGATGCTTTCAAAACTTGGCATCGATAAGATGACGATCCGAAACGGCGGCGCTGGTGACATCAACGAAAAAATAACAGAAACCTACGGGAATATAAAAAAAATGGCCGAGGATCTTTCGGTCGGTTCCATGACCCTTACGGATATCGTTGCTGAAATCAGAAAACCGGCGCGCGACCCAAGAGAGGGAATGCCACCCGTAGTTTTTAGAAGCGATGTGCTTTCTTTTGAAGACCTGAAACCTGACATGGAGCTTACCGGCACAGTCAGAAACGTGGTCGATTTTGGGGCTTTTGTCGATATCGGTGTCAAGCATGACGGACTTGTCCACGTGTCTCAACTGAGCCACAAATTCGTCAAACATCCGATGGACGTCGTCAGCATTGGCGATACCGTAAAAGTAAAAGTTTTGAGCATAGACCACGAAAGACAAAAAATCTCATTGACGATGAAACTCTAAATGAAAAACGATAGGAATCAGAATGAAAAACACAAAAACGATTTTATTCGATTATGACGGAACGATCATGGATACCAACGAACTCATCATAGACTCTTGGCAGCATACCTTTCGCACGGTGGAGGGCAAGGAACGAGAAGTGCCGTTGATCATAAAGACCTTTGGGGAGCCTCTTTTTGTCACGATGAAAAAAGAACTTCCGCAAATACCCGTTGAGCAGGGTGTCGAAATCTACCGGGCTTATTTAAAACAGCATATTGCCGAGAAGGTCAAACCCTTTCCCGGAATGCCCGAGCTCATTGAAAAGCTTAAGCTTCTCGGCTATCAGAATGGTCTCGTTACATCGCGCACAAAAGATTCGACGTACACCGGGCTCGAACGCTTTGGGCTTTTGAAATATTTTGATTGCATCGTTTCCTGTGATGATACGGATCGCCACAAGCCTGACCCGGAGCCGCTTCGGATCGCGCTTGGACTGCTCGCCGCACAAGCAGAGCGTTCAGTGATGCTTGGTGACAGCATGTTCGATATTCTCTGTGCGAAAAATGCAGGAGTCAAATCAGTCCTCGTAGGCTGGCAGCTCGCTGTCAGTGAAGCGGAGATCCAAGGACCGACAGGCCCTGACTATAGGATCGCAAAGCCCGAAGAACTCCTGCACTTGCTTACTGAATAAAAAAAGAAATCACAAATATTTTATTGGTGATTTCTACTATCATATTTAAAAATCCAAAAGCTGCTGCCGATCGAAAAATCAGCAGTTTTTTTATTGCTTGCTTCTTTGTCCGATTTGCTGCCGGGGTCTTGTTCTTTCGATCGTTGCAAAGAGGACTCCGATCAAGACCAAACCGCAGCCGACCAGTTTTAATGCCGAATATCCTTCGCCGGCAATGATCGCAAATCCAAGTCCAATGACAGGCATCAGGTTGAAGAAAACACCGGAGACGACAGTCGGAACTTTTTTTACTGCGATATTCCAGCAGACTGTTGCGAAAATTCCGGACATAACGGAAAGATAGACAACACAGATAAGCGTGGTGCTGTCAGGTGAAGGCGCTCCGGTAAGCAACAATTCTATGATCGAAAACGGAAGGATCGTGATTCCCGCCGTTCCAAAAGCGATTTCTGTAAGAACAAGAGCATCGATATCGAGGGCTTTCTTTTTTACCGTGACCGAATACCAGGCCCAAATAAATACCGAAAAAATGACGAGCAGGATCCCCCAAATCGTCGAACCTGAATTTACGCTTAAATCGCCCATCGTAGCGACGACAACGCCTCCGACTGCGAAAAGAACGCCAAGCAGTTTTATGGAATTCGGTTTTTCGGATAAGATCAGGTAGCCGAAAAAGATCATAAAAACAGGGAAAAGGCCATGTGAAACTGCCGAGATCCCCGCGGAACAGCCGTTCAAACCCAAGGTCAGAAAAACCATGTTCCCGCCGTAGCCTACGATTCCATAGAAAAATGAGCTCTTATGAAAAAGGTCACGAAAGCGAAAGCCTCTTTTCCTCGCGAAAGGAAATAGAAGAATGAAACAAAGTATGATACGAATTGCAGAAAGTGTCAGCGGTTCAAGTCCGGTCAGAGCCATTTTTGAAACGACGAAGGCCGAGGACCAAAAAAAGACCGCACCGATCAGGGCAAGATAGTATTTTAATGTTGGATTCTTATGCATAAACACGCTCTCTTCTATATTTTAAATATATTGTATCATTCTTTCCATAAAAACGATATCTCATTACCGGGTGCCTTGAAAATAATTTCGATGGTAAGTACTTCAGAAACTATTGTATAATAAAATATAGCTAAAACATAAAAAAATGAAGGAGGCTGCGCTATGCTGAACCTCTATTACGGAAGAGAGAGCCAGGACAAAGAGGGCTTTTTATATGATTCTATCGCGGAGGTGCTCACTCGGATCGATCGGGAAAATGAGCATGTCCTTTTAGTCGTTCCAGACCAATACACCCTGCAGGCCGAGAGGAACGCCATTTCCTATTTAAAAGTCAATGGGCTCATCGAATTCGAGATCCTTTCGCAGGGCAGGCTTGCTGACCGGATTTTGGCCGAAACGGGCGGGAGCACACGCGTCCACATCGATAAGCAGGGGCGGCAGATGCTGCTTTCGGGAATCATTTCGGAGGAAAGTGAGAATCTGAACGTCTTCCGTGGCATGGAACGCTTTCATTCCTTCATTGAGATGACCAATGATCTGATTTCTGAAATGAAACAATATGACACCGATCTTTCGAGGCTTTCTGAGGTTATCGCCAAGCTGGACGATAAATCGATGCTTTGCAGAAAACTGCAGGATGTTTATCGGATCTATGAGCGTTACGAACATGACATTGCAGGAAAATATACCGACTCCGAAGATTTTATCAAATTGCTTCTGACAAAAATACCGCAGTCCCGCCTTGTAAAAAATACAGAATTTTGGGTCTACGGATTTGAGTCTTTTTCTCCGCAGACGATCAGGCTTTTGGCGGAGCTCGAACGAAACAGTCATAGCGTCAGCGTGATCCTGACCGGAGATGATTCTGAGAAGGACCAGTCTCTTTTTGCACTTTGCCAAAAGATGAAGAAGAAGTTGGCTGAAGCTGTAGGGAACGATCACTTTTCGGCAAAACCGATCCAAAAAGAAAGACCCGCTGTGGCGGAGCCGATTGCACATCTTGAACAAACCTTGTTTTCACATCCCGCGCCGGTGTACCGCGGAGATCTTACGGGTCTTACGCTTTGCCGCGCGGCAAACTATTATTCGGAAGCGGAAAGCGCCGCCGCCTATATCACCGAACTTGTACGCGACAAAGGTCTGCGTTATCGTGATATTGCGGTCATCTGCAATGACACTGAAGTAAGAGGAGCTGCGATCAAACGCGTTTTTACCGAGTATGGTCTGCGCTTTTTTATGGATGAAAAAAGACGTGTGATGCACGATCCGATCGTCGGCTTTATCAGTGCGCTTTTGGATGTCGTTACAGACAATTTCCTTTATGAAGACGTTTTCCTGCTTCTCAAGACCGACCTTACGCCCTTGGAGCAGGAGGAATATGAAGCGCTTGAAAACTATGCACTGCGCTACCGGATCCGCGGGAAACGCTGGAAAAAAGATTTTCTTTATGGCGAAAAAGAATATGGGGAGGAAGAACTCTTCCGTTTAAATACGCTCAGAGAAAGGCTGATTTCATGGATCAGCCCCTTTGAACATGAGTTTAGAGAAGCAGTGACCGTCGCGCAAAAGACAGAAGCTCTCCTCGAATTTTTGACCGGCGATGCTGCGCTTCCGGCCCGGATCGATCAATTGCTTGCTGTGCTTGACGAAGACGGTGAATATGAAGCCGCTCTCGAAATTTCGCAGATATGGGAGAGCATGCAGGGTCTTTTTGTACAGTTCGGAGAGCTCATGAACGACAGGCAGATCACTGCAGATGACTATCGGTCTATCGTGCAGACAGGCTTTGCCTCGATCGAGCTTGGGCTGATTCCGCCGACCATCGATGAGATGGTGGTCGGGACGATGAGCCGGACTCGTGTAGGGCCGATCAAAGCGCTGATCGTCCTTGGAGCAAACGACGGAGTGCTTCCGGCCGGTGCCGGCGAGGACGACCTTTTGAGCCGCGATGAGAGGACTTTATTGCTCGGCAAAAATATTGAAATCTGCAAAGATGATGATTTACGGATGATGGAAGAACGTCTTGCTATCTATAAAAATCTGTCAAAGGCCAGGCAGTATCTTTGGATGAGTTTTTCTTCGGCGGATCCGGAAGGTAAGGAAATCAGACCCTCCATCATTTTCAACAAACTTACAAAGATTTTCCCGGATATCGAAATCGAAAAGGATATCCTGAATAGAGAAATGCCTCTGCCTCTGATCGAAAGACCAAAAAGCACGATAAAGCATCTGACGACGGCCTTCCTTGATGCTGCTGAAAAGATCGAAGAACCTGCTCCCGAATGGAAGGCGGCGCTCAAATGGTATCGAAAAAAAGAGGATAAGAACCTCGGCATTGCAATGCAGGGAATGTCGTTCAACAATCACGTCGAAAAACTCGAAGCGCAGCTTGTGAAAAAGCTGTTCAAAAAAGGAGAGAACAACGACCTGACATTGAGCCCTTCGCGCATCGAAAAATTCAGCCGCTGCCCGTTTGCGCATCTCGTTCTTTACGGTCTTTCGCCCGAAGAACTCAGGGTGTTCGAAGTCGCCGGAAGAGAAGTCGGAGATGTGTATCATGAATGCCTGATGCTTCTCGCCCAGAATCTCAGCGTGCCCGGAAAAGAGATTACAGATCCCGAATCTCCGTGGATGAAACTCTCAGAAGACGCCTGCAAAAAAATGATCGGATCATTCATTGATCAGGTATCGGCAGAATATCGGGAGGGAGTGCTTCTCTCCGGACAGGAAGAACGTTACCGGACGGAGCGCATGAAAGAGGTCTGCGCAAGAGCCGCCTTTGCCCTTGTACGCCATGTACAGCAGGGACGTGTGAAAAAAATCTATTTTGAAGAAAGCTTCGGCGAAGATGCACAAAAACTCTTCCCGGCCATTACCGTTCCGGTCGGGGAAAACCAGATCCGTATCGAAGGAAAAATAGACAGAGCCGACGTTCTTGAAAACGATTATGTAAAGATCATCGACTATAAATCCGGCAAAGAGCGCTTTGATGCCAAGGAAGCGAAGGGAGGTTGGCGCTTGCAGTTGATGCTGTATCTGAAAGCCGCTATGGATGGGATCTCGGCGCAGGGCCAGGAAGCAAAACCCGCCGGGGTATTCTATTTTGAAATTGCCGATCCCCTGATCGACGCTACTGCGATGGATGCGTCACAGCTTTCCGAAAAGCTTGAAAAGGAATTACGAAGGGCCTTCAAACTCGACGGCATCGTCGTAAATGAGCCCTCCGTCATCCGGGACATGGCAGGAGAGTTTTCCGGCTACTCCGATATTCTCCCTCTTTATAGAAACAAAGAAGGAGAACTCAAAGGCACGACCGAAGCCAAACTGCTTTCACAAGAACAATTTGCCGACCTTCAGGGCGCCGTTGGCCAAACCGTAGAGCGCCTTTGCGCTGATCTTGTTTCGGGGGTTGCCGACATCCATCCGAAAAAGACCGCCAAAGAAACCGCCTGCGACTTTTGCCGCTATAAAAGTATCTGCAATTTTGAATTATCCTTTGACGGTTGCTCGTACGATGTGGTAATATAACTATTGCAGTATGCTACTGTGGCTCAGGTGGTAGAGCAGCTGATTCGTAATCAGCAGGTCAGCGGTTCGAATCCGCTCAGTAGCTCCATAAAAAAATATCCCCAATCGGCGATATTTTTTTATGCAACGATTGCGCTGAAAGAGAACCGCTGACCGGAGGGGCACGGGGAGGTTCACTCCACGTATAGAGCGCATTGCAGTTAAATGGATAGTAAATCATAAATAGACGATGTAATCGCGTTTGGGAAGTGGTTCAAATCCGCTCAGTAGTTCCATAAATTCCTTGTTATTATAGAGACGGTCAAAGGGAATTTTGTTTTAAGTATCAAGACCAAGAAAGCATGAAATTTGAAAACCATAGAGTTTATTTTTGACGGCATTTTGATGATAATGTTTCGAGAGGATTCTTCTTTTACTGCTGTGCAAGCCAGTTATGAGAACAGGTTCGCGTGATCGGTGTTTCTTTTAGCTAGATTCTTTCGGCGTTTAAGCGTTTGTTCACTTCGACAGCCGAGTGAATAAAAGTAGGGGGTCACTGAAAAAGGTAAAATATACCAGTTGAATGTTCTTTTTAGTTGGAATATAATCGTCATATCTAGAGTTTAAATCTTTACTTATATTGGAATCTATAATAAAAATATCAAATGCAAGAGTGGAGATTGGAATAAGCAAAATAATGACTAAAATAGTCGATTTTAATGAATGGGATATTTATGAAGGTGCATCAGAAGGAAGCGGAAGAAGTGAAAAAATTTGGCTGAAGTCAAAAGAAACAAATCAAGTTGGACTGTTCAAGTTTCCTAAATCTCCCGATACGACAGAACACATTTCAGAACATTTAGCATCTAAAATTGCTAATAGTATTGGTTTATCTTCTGCTCATGTTGAAATAGGACAAAGAAATAGTCGACTGGGATGTATGAGCTATTTAATAAATGAAGAACATTCAGTTCTGGTTGAGGGGGTTAATTTTATTAACTTTGTAAGGCCGGAGTACGATCCTGAAAGATTATACGATTCAGAAAAAAAAGAATATTATTCTATGGATATGGTCTTCAAAATATTAAGTATATTTGATACCTCACCTACTAAAAGACTAGAAGTTGATTTCATTAAAATGATGATTTTTGATGCTTTAATTGGAAATAGCGATAGGCACCATAGCAATTGGGCGATTCTCATAAATGACAAAAAAAAGAAACTCAGATTTTGTCCAATCTATGATAACGGCTCTTCTTTATGTTGCTATGTTGAAGATGTTCAGGCCGATGAATTCTTCCGGGATGAAATGAGATTTTCATCTTTAGTAGATAGCAAATCAAAGTCAAGAATTAGAATTGATTCGAGAATAAAGAAAGAACCCTCGCACAAGGAAGTACTGTTATATATTGAGGAAAATTACAATAAGACAATAAAAGTATTTGTAAACAGACTGATTCAAAATTTATCTACTGAGCGAATTGCTGAATTGATAGATGAATACGACGAAGTGCTATTATCTGAAAGAAAGAAAAAACTTATATACCGTTTTTTAATTGAAAAAACCAAAATCATTGGTGATATATTTAGTTAGAATTCATCTGAAAGGAGGGAATGAAAGTAATGTCTAAAAAAGATGGGCGAGATTATATTTTTCTGATTTGGAAGAATCCTGCTTCGCGTTGTAATTTTGTGGTGGGGGAATTGTCAAAAAATGGAATGTATGAGTTCCGCTATGTAGATGAGGTTAAGGCTGCAATAAGTGAAGGATTTCAATATTTAGTATCTTTCGATGATCCGGAAAAAACATATCAAAGCGAAATTTTATTTCCCGCCTTTTCAAGCAGGTTGCCGGATAGAAAGCGGAGAGATATTCACGATATTTTAGTAAAATATAAAATGGAGAGTTATGATGAATTTGAGTTATTGAAAAGAAGCGGAGCAAGATTGCCTATTGATAATTTGGAATTTATTGATCCAATACTTGACTTTGCCAAACCCTTTAGTAGAGATTTTTATGTAGCGGGGTCGAGACATTATTTAGGATGCAATGGAGAATTGTGTGATGATTCCCTTCTGTTAGAGGTTGGTGAAAACCTGTACTTGGAAAGAGAACCAGAAAATGAGTTTGATAAATATGCAGTTAAAATTATGAAAGCAGGCGGAAGACATATAGGCTATTTACCTAGATATTATAGTGCTAGCATTTCAAATGCTCTTGAATATAACGTTAAAATAAGATGTGTTGTTGAAGAATTTCGACGTGAGCAGAATTGCAATGAATGCGTAAAAGTAAACTTGCTAAGCAAATGAAAGACGTCACAATATGTAATCGATAAAAACGCGCAGCCCTTTTCGGCGCTGCGCGTTTTTTATTTTTGTACAAAGGCTCATAATAAATTTTTTAAAGATAAGGTATAGCTGTTCTTTCTATTATACAAAGTAAAATGAGCGCTGCGCGGAGGTTTCCTAACCATACAATGCGCATTGCAATTTAATGAACAGTGCATCACAGATAGGCGATGAACCTGCGTTTGCATTGCCTGAGGCATCGCCGCGAATCTTTCAATCTGCAAACTTGGAGCAGGATGCAATGATTAGATCGGCATAATTATAGATATCATCAAGGCATGTGATATCATAGCGAACGGGTTTCTTGTTTTCGTCGGGAAGCGTTATGTAATTTACGGTATCGTGTAAGTGAACTCGGCAGATCCATTTTCGGTTATTGTTATCAAACAGGACGCCGAGATAGCTTTCGGTATCTCTCATAAAAATCTTTTTCACATCACAGCTCTTGTGCAGAATTGATTTTACGATAGCAAACGATTCTAATTCTTCTGCTGTTGTTTCAACTTTTGAAATTTCGGATTCCTCTTCTGGCGAGATTAAGCTTTCGGGAATCTCATCGGCATCTTTTTTCAAAGCCACCTTAAAACGATCACTCATCGTATCACTTAAAAATTGCTTGAAAGATTTCTTTACAAGCGGCTTAAACTTTTCGGTCGCTTTTTGGCTTTTCTGTCCCTCGTAGGTCGAATTCATAACGAGCCGAACAAGATCGATCGAAGGATCTTCCAATTCACCCATAAACCATTCTTTGATCAGCCGGCTATATTTGAGTTCGGATGCAGCACTGATTATCGTATCAACATCGAGTACATCTTTACTGATTTTTTAATTTCGGGAACCAGGTTTTCCTTGAGGTTTAAAACATCAAATTCAAGAAAGGGTGTAGTATCCATCTTATTTGGATCTTCGAGATCTGTAAAAAATTTATAAACGATTCCATTTGTGAGTATGGCGAATTTCGCTACGGTCGTACCAAAATAACGGAACAGCTGGGAACCGTGTTTGCTGAGATCGTCAAAGCAGGGTTTGCATTCGATCAGTATCATAGGTTTTCCATCAATAACAATGGCATAATCGATTTTTTCACCCTTCTTGATCCCCACATCGGCGGTAAATTCAGGAACAAACTCAAGGGGATTAAAAACATCATACCCGAGCATCTGGAAAAATGGCATGATTATCGAAGTCTTTGTTGCTTCTTCGGTAGCGATGGAATCTTTTAGGCTTTCGACTCTTTGGGCAAATTGGTTTAGTTTTTCGGCAAACTCCATGATAAAAATTCTCCTTTCGATCATTAGCCTTTGTTATTGCTAAATGGGCTACAGTATAAAATCATCAAAGAACGTAAATTGTTATTAAACAATCAACTATTAATATATTACTCCTATATAAGTAAATTGCTATATCCAAATTTGAAATATTTTGTTAAAAAAAGAAAAAAATAAACCGCTGCCGCGCAAAGAGGTCTGGGAATGGACGGACGCTTAAACAATGCCTGTTTTAAGTTCTTTTTGTATGGTAAAATAATGTAATCAATTATTAAAATAACGAAGGGAGAAAAAACGATGAAAAGAATGATTTCTTGTTTGTTGATTTTAATGCTGCTTGCAGTTAGTATGACCGGATGTGGGGGAACCCAAAAGACTGAGGACAAAAAGGCGGCCGGCACGGAGCAGAGTGAAAAGGCAGGTACGGATAAGATGGGGGCAAAGCTGTCAGCGGCCTATGTTGACATGATGAAAAACGGCAACTATCTTATGAAGTACAAGGCGAATATGGAAGTTGAGGGGCAGACAACGACTGTTGAGGCAACGATTGCTGTCTCCGGAGAGAAAACGGCGGTGAGCAGCACTACCGAAGGCTATCAGAGCAAGGCGATCACAATGGACGATAAGCTCTATATGGTCGATGACAACAGCAAAACAGTGATCGTGATGAAAGCGCAGCCGACCGAAACGAGCGAGGGTATCAACACTGAGGGAATTACCTATGTAGGCAGTGGGACGGAAGACGGCCTTGCATATGAAGAATACAGCACAAGTGACAGCACGATCAAATACTATTTTGACGGAAAAGACCTTGTTAAGATCAAATTAATCAGTGAAGATGCCGTTGTCACAGAAATGGAAATCATTGAAATGAGCAATGATGTTCCTGAAAGTATGTTTGAAATTCCTGCTGATTATCAAGTAACGAATATGTAAGGCAGAAATAGGAGGCCTATATGAGCTTTGTGGATTTTTCGGATCAGGTATGTCTTGTTACAGGCGCAGGCAGTGAAACGGGGATCGGTTTTTGCTCTGCAAAAATACTCGGCGGATTGGGCGCTAAAATTGCTTTGATCTCAACTACGGAACGGATCCACGAAAGGGCGGCTGAACTCGAAAAAACAGGAGTGACAGCCAAGGGCTATATCGCAGATCTGATGGACCGTAGGGAAGTCGAAGCCATCATAAAAACCATCCTATCCGACTTTGGAAAGATCGATGTTTTGATCAATAACGCAGGCATGACGCAGCTTGGTGCGCCCGAAGAATTTACGGAATTTGCCGATCTTGGCTATGAAGAATGGGATAAATCGATAGAACGAAACCTTACGCTTTGTTTTAATGTCACAAGGCAGGTTTTGCCATTGATGAAAACTGCGGGATACGGTCGGATCGTAAATGTTTCGTCGGTCACCGGCCCTGTCGTCAGCAACCCCGGTGAGGCTGCTTACAGCGCCGCCAAGGCCGCCATTATAGGCATGAGCAGGTCGATTGCCATCGAGGTCGCAAAAGACAATGTCATGATCAACAATGTGCTGCCCGGATGGATCGCAACAGCTTCTCAAACCGAAAGCGAAGCGGCCGGCGGCAGAAACACTCCGGCAGGACGTGGCGGCAGTGCGACCGAGGTTGCAAATATGATCGTATTCTTAGCATCCAGGGAGGCATCCTATATTACCGGGCAGGCATTCGTTGTAGACGGAGGCAATACGATCCAGGAATACAAAGGGCCGTCGGAACTCTATTATTGAGGGCTGGCATTCTTATATTGAAACGCAAGAATAAATGCAAACAAAAAAATCCCGCTTCGGGTCATGCTGACCTTGAAGCGGGATTTATACTATTAAAGGGTAAATTGTCTACACGTCCACTTCTTCTAGGTCACCTTTCAATTTTTGATTTGAAAGAACATCAACCGCATACTCTACAAATTTTCTTACTGCAGGGGATGCATTATGCAACGAAGGAATCGCTATGCCCATTTGTATCAGATACGATGGTTCTATCGGTAATGCTACAATATTTTTTCTCCAATTTTGTATGCTTATTTCATCCATCATGCTGACTCCAAGTCCTTTTTCCACCATAGCGGTAGCAGTAAATGAATCAAATGTAGAAAGATAGATGTCGGGTGAAATATGAAATTCATTCAATATATCAATAACATCGTTATCTTGTCCGTGCTCTGGCATAATAAATCGTTCATTACGAAAGGCTTCAATTGGAAAAGTAGTTTCATTTGCCAAAGGATGATTTTTGGGTAAAACCGCCAACATCCTATCATCCACAAGCGGAATCCAATCATAAGTCATAGGTTTTGATTCATTAAAAAATGCTACATCAGCTACTTTGGAGTCAAGAAAATCTATTATCCCTTGTTGAGTTGCCTCAAGAAGTCTAATTCTGATACCTGGATATTTTTCTTGAAAGCCGCTTATCAACACTGGCATCCAAACTGCCGCCAAGCATTGATAAGAAGCAACATTTATATTTCCTATAGCAAGCCCTTTCATATCTGCTGATATTTGAAATAGTCGATTCTCTTGAAGTAGTAGTTCTCTTATCGTTGGGAGCAGAGTTTTCCCCTCTTGCGTAAGACTAACACCCTTTTTACTACGGTGTAATAATGTTATATCAAGTTCTTGTTCAAGTGCTTTTACAAGCTGACTTACACCAGATGGTGTATAGCCTAATGTATCGGCTGCTTTTTTAAAGCTACCGGTATCAGCCGCTGTGAGAAATGCTTTATATCTTGAAGTATCCACCATACTCCTCCTTTCGTTAAGTAAAACTTAACGAAGACATAACAAACTGTAGTTTTACTTTTTATTATCCAAATTTTATAATATAAATAGCCGTAAAACAAGCATTATTCTATTCACAGATTAAATTCGATCATACAAGTTTGCTTGCTGAGGTTTGCCACAAGAAAAATAGCATTGGTGATTTCACAACAAAATAGAAAGGAGAATGAGCATGTTTAATCCTAAAATTACCTTTAAAAATGAGGAGCTTGACCGGTCAGATAAGATCGAGCATCTGCTGATACGACCTAAGGCACTGAAATTTTTGGCAGCTCTGAGTTTAGGCGGAATCTTTAACTAAAAGACTGAAAGACAGTTCGTCTTTAAGTTATGTT
>CAZKCB010000027.1:7893-13817 GCA_964550965.1 uncultured Oscillospiraceae bacterium | reverse complement strand
CGTATCCTCTTGTTACGGTCCGAGAGATTTTTGATATTCTTTATAACCCGAGTGAAGACGGCACCGACGGACTGATCCGTAAGGACAATGGGCTTCGCGAAAGAATGGAAAATTACATGGCGCAGTATTGCATTGCTAGCTCACCCAATTTGTGAAACAAATAGTTGGTGAACTCATGCAAGGAAAGCACAAATCTTTGATTTGTAGATTTCTACTGCTAAGTTTATAAAGTGCAGCAAAAGCCTGTTCGCCTCGAAACCGCTCATCCTACGAATGTCCATTATATTAGCTGGTCAAGTAAGCTAAGGTGCATTCTTGGATTCGGACGGTTTCTATGACGAACAGGCTTTTTGCTGTACTTGTATTTAATGGCAAGCTAAAATAGAAGACTAATGCGACAAATGAGTCACACCACTTGATGTTACATTGAAAGAAAGTACCCAAATTGCCTGAAAAAAACAGCGCCTCTGGGAGGAGAACGCTGTTTTTTCAGGCAATTGCCTATGGTCGAAGTTTAATGTTTGAAGCCATTTGACAATTGATAGGCAGAGAAAAGGCTTCGTTCATTTAAACCAAACTATAACAAGCCTCTGTGAAGTTCTTGTGTTGAAAACATGTAGGATAAATAAAAGAAAGACCCTGAACTACTGCCCGACAAAACCAAGTATACAAAAAGGCGGCCGTGTGATAATATTAAGGCAAATTATATCAAAATATAAAAGCGGCGGGAGAAAAGAATGCGTCTTAATAAATATATCGCACAAGCCGGGATCACTTCCCGAAGAAAAGCGGACGAATTGATACTTGCCGGAAAAGTTAAGGTCAACGGTGCGGTCATGGACACTCCGGGCTACGATGTAGCTGATGGCGACACGATCGAAGCGAATGGCAGTTTTATCGAACCTGTAAAGAAACATGTTTACGTCATGCTGAACAAGCCGAAGGGTTATGTTACAACTGCGGCTGACGACAAAGAAAGATTGACGGTAATGCATCTCATCAAGGACATCGATGAGAGGATTTTTCCTGTGGGAAGATTGGATTACAACACGTCAGGTCTTTTGCTTTTGACAAATGACGGAGATCTCGCATACACTCTTACGCATCCGAAACACCAGATGCCAAAGACCTATCGCGCGCGCGTTGCCGGTTATTTGTCGCCGGAACAGCTGTCTCATTTGAAAAAAGGTGTCGATATCGGTGGCTTTGTGACTTCAAAAGCCGAAGTCAATGTGATCAAGCAGGTCGATCGTTCCGCGGTCGTCGAAATCACGATTTGCGAAGGGAAAAACAGACAGATCCGAAAGATGTTCGCTACCGTTGGAAACAAAGTGATGGATCTCGAACGGGTCTCCATCGGAAACCTGCAGCTTGGTCATTTAAAGCTTGGACATTATCGAAAGCTTTCGCCGAAAGAAATCGAATATCTGAAGAACCAATAAGAAATTCCGCTCAAGGACAAAACGAGCTTTTAAAATCAAATAAAAAGCAACTGGCCAATTTACCCCCGGTGACAACCAACTCCTCCGTTTGAGACGCTTCTCATTGTAACAAACGGACGGTTGCCGGAAATATGCACAGTTGCTTTTTATATTACCAAATATCCCACTAGCTTCTGATTGCGTTTAGAGTTATTTTCTCTTGCTTTCTTTCGGCGTCACACAGATGCCTTCGGCTCTGCAAACTACGATAGGCTCTTCGAGAAAATCTGCTGCAGACGGGCTGATGTCAGGTCTTGCAACGACGACTTTGCGAGCTTCAAATCTCATTTTTCTGGAAGTGTTCCCAACTTCATAGATTTCGCCATATGCTTCGATATAATCTCCGGCATATGTCGGCGCCATGAACTGGACGTCTGTATACTTGAGGAAGAGACCTTCGTCGCCGTCCATTTTGATCAGTAATTCTGTAGCGACATCTCCGAACAGATGCACCATATGTGCTCCGTCTACAAGGCTTCCGCCGTAATGAGCATCCTTATGCGACATACGCAGTCTGATGGTTGAAGTGATTTTTTCCATGGTTATTTCTCCTCTCACTCTGTGATCAAGCGTTTGCGGTTTTCCCCGAAAAGAAAGAGCCGATCTTTTGTTTTGCATCGATAGGACCATATTTATAATCTTATCATATATAAAAGTAATTGCAAATGTTGTGCCAATGAGCTATGCTGTAAACAGAACAGGAACGAACCGAAACTGAATCGCCCCTCGGGAAAATGGAGGTAAAACATGTTCGATCGATTTGGCATCAATCGTGTGATCGAGCCGAAGCACGTGCTGTCGACTTCTGCGTGGAAAGTTGACAACAGCAGAAAGCTCGGGCCGAAGGAACTTCGCATTTCGATAAAGAAGCTTCATATTGAAGGTACGAGCTTCAAACAGATCTGCATTGAGGCAAATAACGACCCGGAACGGATCATGAATCGAATCATGGATATCGTCATTCGCCGCGGTAAACTCCACAATCCGGTCACTGACACCGGAGGTGTGCTTTATGGTGTCGTTGAAGAGTTTGGACCGGAATATGAAAATAAAAAAGGGCTAAAAATAGGGGATGCCGTGATCTGCAATGCATCGCTTGCTGCAGTCCCCCTTTATCTGAGCCGCATTACAAGGATCGATATGGCTTACTCTCAGATCGATGCAGAAGGCTATGCTATTTTGTTTGAAGAATTCCCTGTCTGCAAGCCGCCGGAAGGTCTGCCGATCGGTTTGCTTCTTTATGCATATGATGAATCAGGTACGCTCTATGCTGTAAATAAAGAAGCGAAGGGAAAGACCCGTTTTCTTGTCGTTGGGAATAATCTTTTGACCAACCTTCTTTATGGTTACGCAGCAAGAAAAGCGGCCGGTCCTGATGCACAGATCATTTGCTTATTTGATAACAAATCCGACATTATGATGAAGGGAAAAAGCATTGACATTTTGCTGTCAAAAGTTTTTACAGAAATCCATCATGTGAATATTTTACGCCCTGTGGAATGTCTTCAAAAATTAAACGCCGAGGGACTTTTCGATATGAGTATAAACTGCGCCGACATTCCTGGCGCCGAAACGATCAATATTCTTGCAACGCGTTATGGCGGAACGGTTTTCTTTGCAAATCTGATCAATAACTACAACATCGCGCTATATATTACAGAAGCGATTTCAAGACAACTCACGATACGCTGCGCCGAGGGTTACGTTGAAGAATATGATGAATTCGACAACGAACTTGTTCGCGAATTGGCGCCCTATTTTGAACAAACGACTTATATCGGGCATAAAGTCCAAGAAGACGTCGACTATCCTTTGGGGCGTGCCAATAAAAGTCTGGAGATCTCAGGGTATCGAAAAAGCCTTGCGGAAGGTTTTATTTGTGAAAGCAGAGCGATGGCTCTCGTTTTGGATGAGATACTCAGTGTTGCAAAATATGACTGCAATGTACTCATAATGGGAGAAACCGGAGTCGGAAAAGAAAAAGTAGCTTCTATTATACAGAAAAACAGCAGTCGGAAGATGCAGCCTTTTGTAAAAATCAATTGTGCTTCGATTGCTGAAAACCTGATTGAGTCCGAATTGTTTGGTTACGAGAAAGGTTCTTTCACGGGAGCCAATCCTATGGGAAAGAAGGGCTATTTCGAGCAGGCAGACAACGGGATCATTTTCCTCGATGAAGTCGGAGAACTTCCTCTTGATATGCAGGCAAAGCTTCTGAGGGTCATTCAGGACGGTGAGTTTTATAGAGTGGGAGGAACACAGACGATCAAAACGAACGTCCGCATTCTCTCGGCTACGAATCGGAACCTCGAAGAAGCGGTCGATGCAAAACAGTTTCGCCGGGATCTTTACTATAGGCTCAACGTGTTCCCGATCCGTGTTCCGGCGCTCAATGAAAGACGGGCGGAGATCCCTGCTCTGGTTCATCATTTTATTGAACAATACACTAAGAAGTTTGGCATTGAACGAACCATCACGGAAGATGCAATTGAAGCTCTTCAGGCAAGGGATTGGCCTGGGAATATCAGAGAATTGGAGAATGTTGTGCAGCGGCTTTTGATCACTGCGAGGGGCGAAAGCATAACGGCGTTTGATGTCATGAGAAGTTTCCATTCGGAGCTTTTCGAACACATCGCGAACGTGGAACCGGAAGAACCCCTAGAGAGTGCCGAAGGGCTCAATTTGAATGAAATGATAGAACATTTCGAGAAACATATCATTCAGCAGGCTTGTGAAAAATACGGTTCTTCGAGAAAAGCGGCAAAGGCTCTTGGAATCAGCCAGACACAGCTGATCCGGAAAAAGAATAAATATCAGGACTGAACATAGAACGGTTCGTGCGCATGGCGTCTTCGAACCGTTTTTTATTCGAAAATTCTGATTTTAATGAGGCGCTCGGAGACAGAGTTGCCTTATAAATGAAGTGAAAGCAATCTGCGAAGCCATATTTTAGTCGTTTTGTTTATTTTTTAGAGGGTATAAACTCATCTGGGTCTTAAAAAAGGGAACGCAACTAGCCACATTTGAGGTTGGCACAACATTTGCTTTTGTTATAGGTGCGACATGCAAGTGGATTTTATTTGAGGTCCATAAACAAATATATTTTTTAGGAGGAAATGAAAATGAAAAAAGGATCCCCTTACGGAACACACAGAGTCATCGAGCCCAAAGGTGTTTTACCCCAGCCGGCAACAAAGATCGATAACACGATGGAGATCTACGACAATGAGATCCTGATCGACGTTCAGACTCTGAACATTGACTCCGCAAGTTTTACCCAGATTGAAAAGCAAGCTAATGGAGACATCGAAGAAATCAAAAAGATCATGAAGGGCCTTGTGGAGCTGCAGGGTAAGCACAAGAATCTCGTTACCGGTTCGGGCGGAATGCTGATTGGTACTGTAAAAGAGATCGGTCCCGCACTTGTCGGCAAAACCGATCTGAAGGTTGGCGACAAGATCGCTACTTTGGTTTCTCTTTCCCTGACTCCGCTGGTCATCGAAGAGATTTACGAAGTAAGACCGGCAATCGACCAGGTCGATATCAAAGGTCAGGCGATCCTTTTTGAGAGCGGCATCTACGCTATCTTGCCGACCGACATGCCGGAAAACCTTGCCCTCTCAGTACTTGACGTAGCCGGAGCTCCCGCACAGGCGGCGAAACTCGTAAAACCGGGCGACACCGTAGTTGTTATCGGCGGCGGCGGAAAATCAGGGCTCCTTTGCCTCTATGAAGCAAAGAAGAGAGCTGGCGTGACCGGAAAAGTCATCTGCGTAGGCGGAAGTGAAAAGAGCACAGACAGAGCAAGAAAGCTTGACCTCGCTGACGAATATTTTGCAGCTGACGCAACCGATGCGGTCGGCATGTACAATAAGATCATGGAACTGACCAATGGAAAGCTTGCTGACCTCGTCATCAACTGCGTAAACATTCCGAATACAGAAATGGCAAGCGTTCTGGCATGCAAAGATGAAGGTACCGTATACTTCTTCAGCATGGCTACAAGCTTTACCCAGGCGGCTCTGGGCGCAGAGGGCGTAGGCAAAGACGTCAACATGATCATCGGAAACGGATATACAAAGGGCCATGCGGCAATCGCGCTGCAGGTTCTCAGAGAGAGCAAACCGCTCAGAGACCTTTTCACTGAAATGTACGCTTAGTCGAATCCTGATGTTGGTGGTGTCCGATTTTGTCGGCCACCGCCAACTGACTTATTGAATGCTTCAAAGGTTCAATTCAGAAATTCAAGTCGATCACAGATTGAAGAATTTCTAACTTACTACTTAACTGCAAAAAAAGGAGAAATAAGATGGCAAGAAATTGGAAAGAGATCGGTGCATGGAAAGATGTCACCGATGCACAGTGGAACGACTGGAAATGGCAAGTCGAAAACCGCATTGCCAGCGTAGCTCAACTGAAGGAGATCATTAATTTGACTTCGGA
>CAZKCB010000027.1:0-7883 GCA_964550965.1 uncultured Oscillospiraceae bacterium | reverse complement strand
AAAGACATTGAGCCAGTAATCAAAAACTTCCGCGTTGGAGTCACTCCTTATTATGCTTCCCTGAGGGATCCCGACGATCCGAGATGCCCCGTCCGTATGCAGGCCGTCCCGGTACTCGCAGAAAACCACAGAAGCGATGCCGATATGCTCGATCCTCTGCACGAGGATGAAGATTCCCCCGCTCCGGGATTGACTCACAGATACCCTGACAGAGTATTGTTCTTAGTTACCGATCAGTGCTCCATGTATTGCAGGCACTGCACCAGAAGAAGACTTGCCGGCGAACACGATGCCGCAAGAAGCAGAGAAGACATCGACAAATGCATCGAATACATCAAAAAAACACCGGTCGTCAGAGACGTACTTCTGTCCGGCGGTGACTGCCTTTGTGTAGGTGATGACGTTTTAGAATATATCATCAGTGAACTTCGCAAGATCCCACATGTAGAAATCGTTCGTCTTGGTTCGAGAACGCCGGTCGTAATGCCGATGAGAATAACCGATGAACTTTGCGCTATGTTGAAAAAATATCATCCGATCTGGCTCAACACGCATTTCAATCACTCGAAGGAAATGACGCCGGAAGCCGCAGAAGCTTGCAGAAAGCTTGCAGATGCCGGTATTCCTCTTGGAAACCAGTCCGTATTGCTGCGCGGCATCAATGACTGCCCGCACATCATGAGAGATCTGGTCCATAATCTTGTTAAAAACCGTGTCAGACCTTACTACATTTATCAGTGCGATCTGTCCCTGGGAATCGAACATTTCAGAACAAAGGTTGCCGCCGGTATCGAGATCATCGAAGGACTCCGCGGACACACCTCCGGCTATGCTGTACCGACATTTGTCGTAGATGCTCCCGGCGGCGGCGGAAAAACTCCTGTCATGCCGCAGTATGTGATCTCTCAGACACCTGACAAGGTGATCCTCAGAAACTATGAAGGAGTTATCACCACCTATACCGAGCCTGTGGATCTCCCGAAACTCGAATGCAACTGCGATTATTGCACCGGAAAGAAAGAATACCATTACGAGGGTGTTGCCGGGCTTGAACAGGGTGAAAGAATGTCGATGGAACCGCAGGATCTGCTGAGACATAAGCGCAACATACACAAGTAGTCACAAGGAGCAAAGCAGATGGGATTTCTGACCCGACTTTCAAAAGAATACAAGAGGATATCGATCGTGGGTATGGCGAAAAATGCCGGAAAGACCACGGCACTGAACTATCTGATCGAAGAGGCCATCGATGAAGGCATTGTTCTTGGGATCACTTCGACAGGCAGAGATGGTGAAACGACAGACCTTGTGACGGGAACAGAAAAACCAAAAGTATATTTAGATGCCGGAACTATCGTTTCGGTTCCGGTAGATCTATATGAACTGTCGGACGCAGGCCTTGAAATCGTAAGAATGACACGGTATTCCACAGCGCTGGGCCAGCTGATGCTCTGTAGGGTTGCAGAGAGCGGTTATGTCCAGATCGCGGGACCGGTAAACACCGTGGATCATAAGAAAATGTGCGAAGAAATGATGGAACTGGGAGCGGAGCTGATCCTCATAGATGGCGCCGTTGACCGTAAATCCATTGCTGCGCCCGGCACATCCGATGCCATTATCCTGGCTACCGGTGCGGTACTCTCGAGAAGTTTGAAAAAGGTCGTAGAAGAGACCATTCATATTGTAAGACTTTATCAATCGGAACGACTTTCCGAAGGAAGCCTTCGAGAGAAAATTGTAGCAGGAGCATCGCAGGAAAAAATAATGCTCGTTGAAAACGGTGAGTCCAAATTCCTTGATTTACTTACCGGCCTTACGGCCGGTAAGTATCTGGATGAAGCCATCGGAAAGTCGACGGAATGTGTGTATATTCCAGGAGCTTTGACACAAGGAGTCATCGGTGACATTCATCCTTCAAAATTCAAGGATGTCTTATTTGTACTCAAGGATCCTACCAAGGTATTTATTGATGCGGTATCCTGGCAGCAGCTTTTAAAACGCGGCTTCCGGGTGGCTGTTTTGGAAAATATCAAAATAGCCGCACTGACAGTCAATCCTTACGCACCTTCGGGGTATTCTTTCGCACACGCTGAACTTTTGGAAGCCATGCAGCAGGCGGCAGGAGACCTCCCGGTGATCGACGTGAAATACGAGGAGAGAACATGAGACTGAGCAATCCGAAAACAAAAAGCGAGACCGGATTTGACTTTGTCCTTCACGGGATCGGCCTGATCACGCCTTTTGGGAAGAAAGAGCTTAAAGCTTGTGAGCCCTTTGTACCGGGCGAAGAAGAGCAATTGATGAAGGAACTCGAAAGGGTAGGGAGCATGCTCAACGCGGAGAGGACGCACCCTGAAAAAACAGAGATCTTGAGAGAACTGTTTATGGATATGAAGGACAATTCTTTCACCATAGAACGCAGTGCAAACAGTGTTCTCAGCGTTGTTGAACTGTTTGAAGTCAAGACCTTGCTGCTCCAGATGAAGGCTCTGAAGGAATTGTGCATTTCCTTTCCTGAGTCTTTACCCGAAGAATTTCTGCTTCATGATACGCTCGAACTTTTAGACATTCTTGACCCGGGAAAAGAACGCCTCAACACCTTTTACCTTTATGACGTTTTTTCGGAAAAGCTTGCAAAACTAAGGGAAGAAAAGCGTCAAATCGAGATTTCTATCCGCAAAGTACAAAAAGAAGTGCGCCGAAAGGTCGAAACGGCATACGGGATCTGCATGACACCTAAAATGGAATATTTGGTGTCAAAGACAGATAAAAAGAGAATGGAAGAAGCCATGTCCATTCCGGAGCTCGTTCTTGCCGGTGAAGACTATATGACTGCAACATTTCTTCTGAAAAGCGGAGAAGAAGATGATTCCTTCCGACAGAAGATGGAAGAGATCAATTGTGAGATCGAAGAGGAAGAACTGGCGGTCAGAGAAATTCTTTCGCAAAAAATAGGAGCTTTTTGCGAAATACTCCTGGAAAATTGCAAAAGGATCGGCTTGCTTGAATTTACACTTGCAAAGGCTGTTTATGCAAAAGAACATGACTGCGTATGCCCTGTGATCGTTTCTGAGCACAGGATCCTGATTGAAGAAGGAAGGCAGCTTGTTGTTGAAGATATCCTTGCTCAAAAAGGGAAAACCTATAGAGCGGTGAGTTTGGATCTGCAGGATGGGGTAACCTGCATTACCGGAGCGAATATGGGTGGGAAGACCGTATCGTTGAAACTTGCCGGATTGTGTGCCTTGCTGGCACAGTATGGGTTTTATGTACCTTGTAAAAGGGCGGAGATCGGACTATCGAGCTACATCCATATCCTGATCGGAGACAGTCAGAATATGCAGCGTGGTCTGTCGAGCTTTGGAAGTGAGATGGAAGAGCTCAAAGATATTTTGGACCAGACCAGTCCGCGCAGCCTTCTTTTGATCGATGAGCTTGCGAGCGGAACGAACCCGAGCGAAGGACTTGCACTCACAAAAAGCATTGTGAGGTATTTGAAAGACAAGCCTTATATCAGTCTTATCACGACGCACTATGATACGGTCGCAGAGGCCGGCGCGATCCGCAGTCTTCAGGTCAGGGGATTGGCAGATGCCGATTTCCGAAAACTCGGAGGAGAAATCAACCGCGCAAATCGTCGCGAACGGATCGAAATCATCGGGAAATATATGGACTATCGTCTTTTTGAAGTTGAAAATGAAAAAGAGATACCAAAGGACGCCCTAAATATCGCGAAGATGCTTGGAATTCGTGAAGAAATCATAGAACAAGCGAAAAAGTATATGGAGGATCGAAAGGATGAAAAGTAAATTAAATTTGGATCCCAAAGTTATCGACAACGCGAGATCCAGCGCCGCAAGGATCGCTGCGGACATGCAGACCTTTATTGACAGGCATACTACTGTCAGCACCGAGAGAACCATCGTAAGACTTCTCGGGATCGATGGCGTGGATGACGTTGATACACCGCTGCCAAACGTAGTGGTGGATGCGATCAAAGAGGGAGGCGGAATTCCGAGAGGTGCCGCTTATTGGATCGGAAACGCAATGGTACAGACCGGACTTTCTCCGCAGGAGATCGCAGAAAAAATGGCTGCCGGCCAGCTCGAACTTTTAAAGCTTCCGACCTGTACATCCAAAGAGGCAGAAGAAAAGCTTATGCCCGTTGTGCTTGATTCTTTGAAAAAGGTCAGAGCGCAAACCGAAAAGAGAGAACAATATCTTGCTACGATCGGCGAAGGCAGAAGACCTTATCTTTATGTCATCGTTGCTACCGGCAACATTTATGAAGATATCATTCAGGCCCAGGCGGCGGCAAGACAGGGAGCGGACATCATCGCTGTTATCCGTACTACTGCGCAAAGCCTTTTGGACTATGTGCCATATGGCCCCACAACTGAGGGGTTCGGCGGTACCTACGCAACGCAGGAAAATTTCCGCCTGATGAGAAAAGCACTTGATGAAGTAGGCGAAGACATCGGCCGTTACATTCGTCTTTGCAATTACAGCTCGGGAATGTGCATGCCTGAGATCGCTGCAATGGGAGCCATCGAACGTCTCGACGTGATGCTCAACGATGCACTTTACGGGATCCTGTTCCGCGACATCAACATGCAGAGAACACTGGTCGACCAGTTCTTTTCCCGTGTCATCATCAAATACTGCGGGATCATCTTTAATTCCGGAGAAGATAACTACCTTACGACAGCAGATGCTTATGAAGAAGCACACACTGTGCTTGCTTCCCAGTTCATCAACGAACAGTTTGCTGTTCTCGCCGGGATTCCGGAAGAAAATATGGGACTCGGTCATGCGTTCGAAATGGATCCGGATATGGAAAACGGTTTCCTTTACGAGCTCGCGCAGGCGATCATGGCAAAAGAGATCTTCCCGAAGGCAGCACTCAAGTACATGCCGCCGACAAAGTTTATGACCGGAAACATTTTCAAAGGACACATTCAGGATGCGCTGTTCAACATGATCGCTGTTTGGTCGGGACAATCCCTCCAGCTCCTCGGAATGCCGACAGAAGCGATCCATACACCGCATTTGCAGGACAGAATGCTTTCGATCGAGAATGCCTCCTACATCTTCAATAACGCCAGAAACCTCGGCGAAGAAGTGGAGTTCAAACAGGATGGCATGATCCAGAAGAGAGCGCAGTCGGTCCTGACTGATGCAGAAAAATTGCTCGCGAATATCGAAAAAGAAGGTCTTTTTGCTACCATCGAACAAGGAAAGTTTGGCGGAGTGAAGAGAGCCAGAGACGGAGGAAAAGGCCTTGCAGGCGTCTGTGTCAAGGACGAACAGTACTTCAATCCCTTTATTCCGCTCATGATGGGAGGTGCAAAATAATGAATACAACTACTACTGCCACTTCGACCGTAGATTTGACCAAAGTCAAGCCTTACGGAGATACCATGAATGACGGAATGATGGAGCTTACGTTTACCTTGCCGATCCCTTACGGTGAAGAGGCCAGTGAAGCCGCCAAACAGCTTGTCAGGAAGATGGGACTCGATGAACCCGCGGTCGTTTTCTCAAAAGATCTCGGCATTGGATATACCTTCTTCATTATGTACGGCAAATGCCAGCATACCGTCGATTTTACGACGATCAAGGTCCCTAAAATGGACATTGAGGTCATGGATCGTGTCGAATGCGAAAAATACATTGCTGACAATATCAAACGCGAAGTTGTTATTGTCGGAGCCTGTTCAGGAACTGACGCACATACGGTAGGTATCGATGCGATCATGAACATGAAAGGCTTTCACGGACATTTCGGACTCGAACGTTACAAAGGGATCGATGCGATCAACCTGGGAAGCCAGGTCCCGAATGAAACTTTGATTGCCAAGGCGATCGAAGTGAAAGCAGACGCGATCCTGGTATCCCAGATCGTCACGCAAAAAGATGTCCATATCAAAAATATGACGGAACTCGTTGAACTGATGGAAGCGGAAGGCATCCGCGATAAGGTGATCCTTGTCTGCGGCGGCCCGAGAATCTCTCATGAACTTGCACAGGAACTCGGCTATGATGCCGGATTCGGCCCACACAGCTATGCGGAAGATGTCGCTACTTTTGTACTGACGGAAATTGTAAAACGCAAAATGGTGTAGTAACAGAAAGGAACGTGAAAGGCATGATTGATAAAATCAAGACTGCAGATGAGGCCGTAGCAATCATTCCCGATGGTGCCACTATTATGGTGGGTGGCTTTATGGCTTGCGGAACACCCGAGATCTTGATCGATGCTTTGGTACGCAAAAATGTTAGAAACCTCACGATCATTTGTAATGATGCGGGAGTACCCGGAAGAGGCGTCGGAAAGCTTCTTGCGAACGGTCAGATCAAAACGCTGATTGCTTCACATGTGGGGCTCAACCCCGAAGTAGCCTCGAGAATGAATACGAATGTGGCTGAAGATAAACTAGAGTGCATCCTTGTTCCCCAGGGGACCCTTGCTGAAAGAGTACGCGCAGGCGGAACCGGCCTCGGCGGTTTCCTGACACCGACCGGTGTAGGAACCATCGTAGCCGAAGGAAAACAGGTCATCAACATTTCGGGCAGGGATTATCTTCTCGAACTGCCCTTGCGTGCAGACTTTGCTTTCATCAGGGGTTCGGTCACCGATAAATTTGGCAATACCACCTACAATGGGACGACCCGTACGTTCAACCCGATGATGGCTGCAGCCGCTGACCACGTGATCGTGGGAACCTGCAAGATCGTCGAAACCGGAGAGATTGATCCGAATAACGTAGTGACAACGGGAATCTTTGTCGATACGATCGTAGGAGGGGAAAAACAATGGCAGATATAAAAGAGATCATTGCGGCAAGAGTTGCAAAAGAATTGAAAGACGGAAACGTCGTTAATCTCGGGATCGGTCTTCCCACTATGGTCGCTAATTTTCTGCCTGAAGGAGTCAATATTGTCCTGCAGTCCGAAAACGGGATCATGGGAATGGGATCTGCGGCCGAGAAGGGCAAGGAAGATGTCGATGTGGTAAATGCCGGAGCACAGTATGTTACGGTAAATCCGGGTGCGATGTTCTTCGACAGCGCGACCTCTTTCGGCATCATTCGCGGAGGACATGTCGATGCGACGATCCTTGGTGCACTCGAAGTCGACAAACACGGAAATCTCGCAAACTGGATCGTTCCCGGCAAAATGGTTCCGGGCATGGGCGGCGCGATGGATCTTGTAGTCGGTGCAAAAAAAGTAATCGTTGCGATGCAGCATACCCAAAAAGGCGCACATAAAATATTGGATGAATGCACGCTTCCTTACACAGCGATCAACGTTGTAGACATGATCGTGACGGAGATGGGTGTTATGGAAGTGACTCCGGAGGGCATCGTCCTGACTGAGCTCCATCCTGATTACACGGTGGAACAAGTCCAGGATGCAACCGGCTGCAGATTGATCATCAGTGCGGATTTGAAGCCGATGGCTTGATTATTGCCACCCCAACGGGGTCTACCGCCTACTCTCTTGCGGCCGGCGGCCCGATCTTAAATCCCCTCCTCGATGCCCTTGTCATCACCCCCATCTGCGCCCATACCATTTCCAATCGCCCTTTGGTTCTCATTCCCGACGAAGAAATCCAGATTCAATACATTAGCGATTACGATCCCGTAGAAGTGCGCTCCGATGGAGTGACGCTGCATACATTAAAAACAGGCGACGCCATTTCAATCACCCGAAGTGTCAAGAAATTTAGACTTGTGAACCTCAATCGCAGAGACTATTTCTCCACCTTGCGCACTAAGCTTGGCTGGACCGGCAAATTGAGATAAACTTTTGGAGTGCTGCGACTTGTCACAGGGCGAAGGCATGAAGAAATTTTTATGTTTTTTAGATATTTTAGGTCT
>CAZKCB010000026.1:0-14106 GCA_964550965.1 uncultured Oscillospiraceae bacterium | reverse complement strand
TCTTGTAGTAGTTTACGGAATTCTGTCCACCTTAGTGACGATCTTCTTCCCGATCTCAGTCTATACACGGTTTATCTCCATATTTGATATCGCAGGTATCGCGGTCGCTATCTTTGCAATGAGCAGACTCATCTTTAACTTTAGAAAAACACCTGATGCAGCGACTCTGTTTACCGGAACCTTCCTGCTCGTATTTGCAGGAGTACACGACGTTCTTTATCAGGCCAACATTATTCCGACTCCTTATGGCGAACTGTCTTCCTTCAGTCTGGTGATATTTATGTTTCTCCTTTCGTCGCTTTCCGCAAAGCGAACAGCCGAATCCCACAAGGCTGTGGAAGCACTTTCTCTGGAACTTTCGAAAAAGCTTAAGGTCGAACAGGAATTGAATAATAAGCTCTATGCTCTTGATAAAATGAAGGATGAATTTTTGACAAATACTTCTCATGAGCTTCGTACGCCCCTTAACGGGATCATTAATATTACAAAATCAATGCTTGGCGGCATTGGTGGCACTTTGACGATGGTGCAACAGAAAAATTTGGAAGCGGTCGTCTTCTCTTCGGAAAGACTCCACCGGCTGATCAGTGATCTTCTTGATGTTTCTATTTTAAAAGAAGGCGGCATTGTTTTAAAACTGCACCCGGTCGATTTATATTCCCTTTCAGAAAATATGTTTCATATTTTTCAATATCTGAAAGCAGATAACGTCGAGCTTTACAATGACATTTCGCCCGATGTTTCAGCAGTAATGGCTGATGAAGACCGTCTCCGGCAGATCCTAAATAACATTGTCGGGAACGCTCTGAAATTTACAGAGGAAGGCTTTATTCGTATCAGTGCAGAACGCGACGGAGAATTTCTGCGCATCTCTATCGAAGATACCGGGTTCGGAATACCGGAGGAAGAAATCACTCGTGTATTTGAACCCTTTGAACAGCTGGACGGAACGATACAAAGAAAATACGAAGGAGCCGGGCTTGGTCTTTATATCACAAAGCAATTGGTCGAACTCCACGGCGGAACGATCGGAATCGAATCAAAGCAAGGTACCGGAACACTTGTCTTTTTCACAATGCCAATAACTGAACTGCCGGCTGCTGCACTACAAGCTGCTACCTTTGAAATCCGAAGACTTTCTGAAGAAACACAAGAAGAAAGCGACGTCTCCTATAACATTTTGGTAGTAGACGATGATCCCGTCAGCCTTCAAGCACTCATGAACCTTTTGCAGCTTCAAGGCTACAAAGTAAAAGGAATTTCTCGCGGAGCCGCAGCTCTCGAAACAGTTGCCGACGGAGCACATTTTGAGCTTGTGATCCTTGATGTTATGATGCCGGGAATATCAGGTTACGAGGTTTTGGAGATCATCCGTCAAAAATACCAGGCGCTCGAACTTCCGGTTCTTCTTCTGACCGCAAAAGCAAGGCCTGAAGATATCGCTCTGGGCTTCCGTTTGGGCGCAAACGATTATCTGAGCAAACCATTTTCCGCAGAGGAGCTTGCAGCAAGAGTCGGCAGTCTCGTTAAACTCAAGGAAACAGCAAATCGTTTGGTCTCCACTGAATTGTTTTTCCTTCAGGCTCAGATCAAACCACACTTTATTTACAATACACTAAGCGTCATCTCCTTTGAGAGCACATAAGGCCCTCCAATGCCGAAAGAGCTCATTCTCGATCTTTACGATTTTCTGCGCAGAAGTTCTGCATTTACGAGAAGCGAAGGGCTTACGACTATGTCCAGAGAATTGAAGATCGTTCGTGCTTATTTGAATATAGAACATGCCCGTTATAAAGATCGTCTGAAGATCAATATCGAAGCCCCGGAGGGAATCGACTGCACCGTCCCTATCCTTTGCATACAGCCTCTCGTTGAGAACTCGATCCGACACGGTGTTATCTGCAAAGCCGAGGGCGGCACGATCAACGTCCGGATCACGCAGGAGGAAAATCGTCTTCGTATCGAAGTCTCGGATAACGGAATCGGCATAGAAACGGAAAAAGCCTTAACCTTGCTGAATGGAACAGGTTCCGAAGGAGGCGTTGGCCTTGAGAATATCCATCGCCGTCTGGTGACGCTTTACGGAGATGGGCTTCATATTGAAAGTGCCCCTGCGAAAGGCACCGCTGTGAGCTTTTTTGTGCCCTATCAAAATTTGATAGAAAAGGAGACGAACGATGAAATTATTGATCGTTGAAGATGAAATCGATACTCTCGAAGAAATCTGCGACTATACTCGAGGGTTTCAAAGTGAATGGGAGCTTCACGCCTGCAGCAACCCGCTTGAAGCAATTGAAAAATGCAGAACAACAAGCTTTGATGCGGCACTTCTCGATATTTCGATGCCCGAAATGTCAGGGCTTGATCTTGCCGATCGAATTTCAGAGATGCAGCCTTCGGTCAGTTTTGTCTTTATTACTGCTTACAACCATTATGCAACAGAGGCATTTGAGCTGAATGCGGTTGATTATATCCTCAAACCGATCCGCCGTGAACGCTTTGAAAAAGCGCTCAGCCGAATCCAGCCTTCCAATTACAGTTCAAACCGCATTTCAGAATTTTTAATGCCTCTCGTCGATATCAGGACCTTCGGCAAGCTTGTAGTGTCCGCAGGCGGTGATATTCTTCAATGGAAGCGAAAAAAATCAAGTGAAGTGTTTGCATTTCTCCTCTGCGAAGGCGGTGCTCCGATCCATAAGGACCGGCTTTGTGAGCTGCTCTGGCCTGAGACCGACCCGCAAAAAGGACTTGCTTATCTCCAGACAGTCATGTATCAGCTTCGAAAAAGTATCACCGCAATCAGCGACGGACAAATCACGATCGAATTTGCGGATGACCGTTACCGACTTGTCCTTGGGAACGTTCGTTACGATATCGATTTGTTTTTAAAAGCCTATGCCGGCGCATTTTCTGATCCTGATTCCCCGGACTTCGAAAAGCTTCTTGAAGCAGAAGAGCTTTATCGTTCTCCTTTTTTAGAAGAAGAAGGCTGGCTTTGGTCGATGAGCCTGCAGGAGGATTTTTCCTTGAAACATCAGCGAATTCTCGATGCGCTGATACAAAGAGGCATAGCTGCAAGGGATAGGATCAAAACACCGGTTTTTATCAGAAAATGGTTCCATTCCGGCTATTACGACCATACAGGCAAATATCTGCAATGGGTCGAACAGGAACTCGGACCTGAACAAGCTCGGCAGCTTGAAGTTCTTTTCGAATAAGACCGCATTATTGATACTGGTCAAAAAAGATCGCTTTTTTTAATAAACAGCGGTCTTTTTTCATTTTTTGTCAGTGCTTTGTCAGAGCCTCCCGATAAACTTTCCCTGTATTCATTATATATTTCAATTTTCACAGTTCGGTCGGGTGGTGAGGAAAATCAAAGTTCTGGTAGTAGACGATGAACAACACTATATAGATGAGCTCCGTTCCATTCTGGCCCCTCTTCCGCTTTTTGACAATGTGATCGGGTTCACTGACAGCATCAGCGCATTGCTTCAACTGGAGAAGATCAAACCTGACCTTCTCATCACTGACATTCTGATGTCCGGCATGAACGGCCTTGAACTTGCACAAAAAGTAAAATGCAACCACCCTGCTGTAAAAATTCTGTTCATGGAGGAAAACATCGAATATGCAGTGAATGCATTCGATCTAGGTGTCGACGGTTTTCTCTCAAAACCCTTATCAAATGAACAGGTGTGTGAAACCCTTTACCGGATCTGGAAACCGTCGCCGTGAACCGACCACGGCAGATAAGCTTAATTGATTTTTTATGAAAGGATAAATAAAATGAGAAAAACATGGAATTTAGGGAGGACGAATATGAAAAGAAGATTCAAAAAAACAGTAAGTAAAATCTTGTTGCTGTCTATGATTTTAAGCTTGCTATTTACTAATTTCAATGGACTCAAGGTATACGCAGTTGGGAGTCCTTTTGACGGCGGGGATGGAACATCAGGTGATCCTTACCAAATATCTACGCAAGCACAGCTGTCTGAAATGCGAAACTATCGTGATAGCGCGTTCATTCTTACGGATGATATTACGTTGACGGGTAGCTGGACTCCAATTGGTTCTGGAGTTGCCGATGCATTTATAGGAAAATTGGATGGTAATTGGCACAGTATTAAAAGTCTTAATGTAGTACGAGGAGCTGATTATAATGGGCTGTTTGGCTATACAAGAAATGCAAGAATATTAAATGTTTCAATTGACGGAAGCGTTATGAGTAGAGATTATACTGGGATACTGGTGGGTTATGCTTATAATACTCATATAGAAAAGGTTGTAGTTAGCGGGTCATCATATGGCAGGACATATGTGGGTGGTATGGTTGGAGAAATGTATGATGCCACTGATACAATAATGAATTCTTACTCAATCGCTACAGTTAAAGGAAATTCCTATGCAGGAGGCCTTGTAGGTTATTTAAGGGCATCAAATATGTCTTATTCATATAGTACAGGCATTGTCGAAGATAATAATCTGGTGGAAGGTACTTCGGCAGACATTGGTGGATTAGTAGGAGTTCGCCAGTCCAGTACAATAACCGATTCTTACTATGACACAAGCACTTCAAATCAAACTGACAATACAAAAGGAGAACCGCAAACTACAGCGGATCTGAAAACATCGGCTCATGCAATTTATAGTAACTGGGATTATACGCCAGGTACAGGTGTTTGGGAATTCAGAGCTGGTGAAAACGATGGATACCCTGTTTTAATAGGTCCGGATACAACTGCCCCAAATGTCAGTGTGTTGGTCGCGCAGATCAAACATCCAAACGGAGTATCGGCTTATAATAATGGGGATAAAGTCACAGGGATTTCTTCTGATGAAGTGGGAACGCTTTATGTTGTTAAAGATGGCGAAACAGTGACGGATGCAGATTCTTTAGAGGCATTGGTCACAGCCAAAAAAGCTGCGAAAGTAGCGGCGGCAGCGGCAGGAACTAATTACAATATCCAACTGTCATCTGATATTGAACTCGGAGAATACAAAGCTTACGCCGTTGATCTGGCTGGAAATGTATCGACTCCCTCTTCCATAAAAATTTATGTGTCTGATGCTCCTGGTTTTGTTATAACCAGTACTGATGCGATGGCACCCGTTGTGCATGATGTGACCCCTACAACTGCAAAGCTTGGTGTAGCCGTTGATATGGATGCAAAAGTATACTATAAAGTCCAATTAGCTGCTGCTGATGATGTTACCGATGGAGCTATCATCAAAAGTGAAGCAACTTCCATTGACTTTACTTTTGAAGGTGCAGTAGATGATTTAACTGATACGACAATAACCGGGCTTACAAAGAATACAGAGTATGAAGTGTTTTTTGTGGCGGAAAGCACTGGCGGAACTCCAACATTAAGCCCTGTAATCGTTAAAAGGATTTTTGAAACCACAGGTTTAAACCTAAGTGGATTGATTCAAAATCATCCGTATACTATGAAGCAACCAGCTATCAGAATTTCTGAAAACCTGACAGTGAGTAATTCTGGTTCTTTTGCCGATGGCTTCCTTCAGTTTTCCGTAACTGACAGTGCAATTACGGAAACTCTTGATGTTATAAAGGTGAACGCACCTGTGACAATAAATGGTATCGTTTCTATTGTAGACAGCAATATTTATCTAGGCGATGGCACAAATGCCAGCATAGTGGGAACGATTGATGAGATCAATAATGGAAAAGAAGGGAAACCTTTAAAATTCAATTTTTCAACACCCCTTGAAAATGGTACTTTTGAAGTCACAACAAGCAATGGTTCCATAGAAGGCTGGACTATAAATAAAAATTCTGTTACATTAGGCGTTTTGGCAACCAAAACGAAAGGCGGAAATGTAACGAGTTCAGGTATGGCACCATATACAATTACAGGTCCGAATAGTGCATATTCATTTAACACAGATAGAAATTACACTAAAGAAGGTGTGGAAAGAGCAAATTCATCTGTAACCTTCAATTCTGAAATCGTAACAGAAGGTGGTAATAAAAAACTCCGGTTAATGTCTAGTGGGTCAATTGCAGGACCTAGCAATATACAACCTTTTGGTACCATATTTGGACCTGAGGCGATTTCGAGTCCATTCCAAGCTAAGTCTGGAGATACTCTCAGATTTGACTGGAAAGCAGCAAATGGCGGGGATGACTACGAAGTTTATGGATTCATTGAAAAGCTTGACGCTCAAGACGGTATAGAGAGCAGAAAAGAACTCATGTATGGGAGAGGCCTTAATCAAGCTTGGACAAGCTCAGAAGGTACTATTGATGCTGACGGCGAATATCAATATCGTTTTGTTTGCGGCACATATGACAATACAGGTGGATTAGGTGTAGGGGCATCCTTATATATTGATAATGTAAGGCTCTATAGATCTATCCAGTCTGATGTTGTACAGCAAGTTGCACGTCTTGTAACTTATAAGCACGATGGCACGGGAATTGATTTGCTTAGAACAATAACAGTGCAGGCACAAACTCAGGACGGATTAACCGACTCAAAGACAACGACAGTGCAAGTAACTGGTGTTCAGAATGCAACACCTTCTGTCCCCTCTTCAGGCGGCGGTGGTGGTGGATCAACAGAAGCAGGTGCCAACGTCATTGTTAACGGCAAATCCGAAAGTGCCGGAACCCTCACGAAGGATACGAAAAACGGTGTAAACACTTTAAATTTGAATGTTGACGAAAAGCAGGTCGACAAGAGGATCGATGCGGTTCTTGCGGCCAACGACGGCACTGAGAACATCGTACAGGTACCGATCACTACAGGGAATTCTGATCGTTTAGTTGTTTCTCTGACAGGCGATCTTGTCAAAAAAATGGAAACGAATGAATTCAAGCTTTCTGTTAAGGAAGAAAAGGTGGAATACCTCATTCCGGCAGAAGAATTAACGATCGATAAAGTAGCAAAATCACTCAATATCGCAGCCGGCGATCTCGCCGATATCGACGTTGAGATCCGTATTACCAAAGCGAACGAGGAGTTCATTGCAAAAGCAAAAGAAATTGCAAAGCAGTTCGCCGACGAGCTCGTTGTTGAACCGGTCAATTTTGAGATCTATGCCAAGACTACAAACACAGACGGTACGACTTCCGAAAAGGAAATTTCGACCTTCTCGAATTATGTACAGAGGATCATTGAAATCCCTGCGGGCGTTGACCCCAGCAAAATTACGACCGGCATCGTCTTCAATACGGACGGCACCTACAGTCACGTTCCTACTGAAGTCTTCCAGAAGGACGGAAAATGGTATGCGAGACTGAATTCACTCACAAACTCGACCTACTCTGTCATTTACAATCCGATCACGGTAGCTTCTGTTGCAAACCACTGGTCTAAGGCCTTTGTAAACGACATGGCTTCGAGATTGATCATCAGCAATCCGGAAACCTTCCTTCCACAGGGAACTATCACGAGAGGCGAATTTGCAGAGTACATCACAAAGGCTCTCGGCATCTACCGCACAGGAACTGCGACCGGAAATAAATTTACAGACGTCAAAACAAGCAACAAGCTGGCCGACGCAATCGAGATCGCTGCCGCTTACGGGATCGTCAAGGGTTATACAGATGGCACCTTCAAAGCTAATGCGACGATTACAAGAGAAGAAGCCATGACGATGTACTGCAATGCGATGGGTATTACCGATCTTTCAGGAAGCGAGCTGACAAAAGCCGCCGCCTATTCGGACTACAAAACCGTAGCAGTCTGGGCAAAGACTTATGTCAATCAGGTCGTTGCAGCGGGAGTCTTCAATGGACAGTCCCCAACGAAGCTTGCACCGAAATCCACTCTGACCTACGCCGAAGCTGCAACAGCCGTACGCAATCTTCTTGTAGCGTCCGAACTGATCAACAAACAATAAACTTTAGATATCCCTTATAAAATCAAATAAGTGCCTTGTAGTAATGGGAGATGTTCTTATAACCCATTTCTACGAGGCACTTTACTATCAAGCTATTGCTATCGGCTTTGAAATCTTTCCGCCGTTTCTTTTTCTGATTTATTGACCTTTTTCCAAGGTCCTTCCTAAATATATGGTTACTGCAAATCCTATAAGGCTCGGCAGCCAGAAAGAAAAAATCCTGTAGCTTAAAATAACTATAACACCAACACCCGCAGGCACCCCTAAGCTTGTATAAATAGCTAACATACCGCTTTCGACAACACCGACTCCACCGGGAATAAAAAAGACCAGGGTTCTGATAAGGAACATCATTCCATATCCTACGATCAAAAAAATCGGGTTTATAGGATAGCCCGCTGCGAGAAAAAGAAAATACAATGCAAGAATATCAAAACCAACATTCATACATGCACCGCTTGCAGGTTTTTTCCACCCCTTCTTTCCCATCAATTTCAGACCGGTGTAAACGTCAGCGATGGTTTCTCTGACCACAGTTTGGTCATGCTTGCGTTTTAACAGATGCGTAAAGAAATTTATGATACCAAACACGAAACGCTCGACTATTTCGCGATGTCGAAATCCATAAAGGATCACCAAAATGGCTATTACATAAAAGATCAGCATAGCAATATACGCGGCAGTCTCAAAATTCGACAAATTGTGGATGACCAGCAAATAAAAAAGTCCAAAGCCGGCCAGGATCAGAAAGAGGATCGTATTGTATAAAGTCGGTAAGAATCCTGTCAATTTTGACTCTTCAGAGATCCCCTCACATCTTGAAACCCAGTAGTAAGTTGTTGCAGCAACTGTAACAAAACCGCCCATCAGCAGGCCCATGCTCGCTGCCGCAAGCGTTATCAAAACCCCTTGTAAAATAGAAAACTTTGATTTTCCGATGCTTACAATGACTTTTAGAAGATATCCGCTTCCAAGGTAACTGCAAATCTCGGCAATCGCGGCTAGAAAAACGATCCATAAGGACATCGATCGGAGAACTTTTATTGCCTCATCTATGTTGGTTATCCTTGGCAGGAAAATATATACCGCTGCTCCGAGGATAAGCATTAACAGCAGATATCGCACCGGGCTATTTTTGTTGTGTTTCCTTTGATTTTTTTCAGTATTCGCCATAGCCTTCCCTTCCATTCATCAAATGAAAATCCACTATTCTAAATTGCCCTTTTCCATTACAGACCTGATATGCTTTTTTAAAGACACAAACTTTTCTTTCTTATCTTCACCTGAAATCTCGATCGGTTCATGACAATTAATTGTAATTTCGTTAAAGGGCAAGGGGATCTTGAATTTATCCCACCTTCTTTGCAGCTCAATTTTTCTTTTCACACTGATCGATAGTGGCATGATCCTTCTTTTTGTCAAATAGGCACAGATCAAAGCAAAATCCTTAGGCACATGATAAGGTCCAAGCGGCCCATCTATTGAAATAGCAAGATTGGAAGTATCTTCTTCATTAATGATTTTCTTGATCTTGTAAAAATAGTTTCCCCCATCGGAGATATCGGGAACTCTTATTGTTTTGTACCCAAAATGAGCGCACATATCCGAAATATAATCCCCTCTTCTATCCCTTGTCGTGACGATGTACAATTTAGAACCTTTCAAGGCAGGATAAAAGCAATAGCTTTCTCCGTGCCAGAACAACGCGATTATTTTTTCCTCATTGTCTCCTCGCAGTATCTCTTCATGGCCTTCGACACTGATCTTGCTTGTTTTATAAACAAATTCAATGTATTTTATCATAATATTTATCGACCATTTCGGAAACATAGCTTTAATCATTAGCATTCTCCTTCGCTTCATTTTCTTTCGCCGCAATCAGTTTTTTATAAAACAGCTCTACTCTTTCAGCCATTTTATCGAGTGAAAAATCAAGCGAATAGGCAAATGCATTGTGCGCCATTCTTTCAAGTTCTTTTTTGTTTTCAAGAAGATAAATTATTTTTTCTGACCAGGCAGGAATATTTTCAAACGTTTTGTAACCATTAAACCCATTTTTGATCACATCATCGGTTCCACTTGACCTGATGCAAACAACGGGACATTTCCCAGCCATTGCTTCCAGAAGAACGATCCCCTGGGTTTCAGACAAGGAACTGAAAACAAACAGATCCGAGGCCATATAATAATTTGCGATCTCGTCCGGGTTTACTTTTCCGATCAGTGTGATCTCGCTGTTTAATCTGCATTCTGATATCAGATTTTCTATTTTTGTTCTTTCCGAACCATCTCCGATAAGGATGCACTTAAACTTTATGCTTGTATTTTCTTTTACATATTTTAAACCTCTAACCAAAAAGTCAATATTCTTTTCGATTGCCAATCTTGATACCGAACACAGCAGAACTTCGCCGTTTGGTGCATAAGCATCTCTGATCCTCTTTATCAGCAGATTTGCGCGAACTGAATCATAATTATCAAAATCGACACCTGTCGGCAGTACGATTTTATGTCTGCTTACACCTATATTCTCAAGATATTCCATAGCAGATACGGTAGGAGCTATGATGCCGTCGCATTTTTGTGCAAAACGCCGAATCATCCTATGGGACAATATGTTTTTAAAAAACAGTTTGAAGCATGGAAGATTTTCCGAATACATCTCCAAGCGAGTATGGTAAGTCAAAACAACAGGGACATTATTTTTCCGACCCAGCAACAGGCCTTTTTTGCCCATCCAAAAGGGATGATGGACATGAATGATATCAAAGTGCTCCTCATTAAATTTCTTATCGATTTTATCAGAAAATATATTTGCAACAGCATAGTTGAATTTCCCTGATTTTTTGTAGTAAATCAATTTGCATCGCAGGACGTCCTCCTCACCGAATGTTGGATCAGGATATTCAGGAGCAAACAATACCACTCGATTACCTCTTTTTCTCAAAGCATTTGCCAGTCTGTCAATAGAAATAGGGACTCCTCCAACAAACGAGAAATAATTATTCGTAAACATGGCTATGTTTAATTTCCTGTTTATATCTATTTCTTTGTCTGTGTGATTAAAATTTCTATAATAATCGACATCCTTAGAAGCTTTCTGATAAAGAAGAAAAAACATCAGCAGAAGCAGAGACAGAACGATCAATAAATTGATAAATTGAACATAAAAAATCGAGTGGATCAAAATCCAAATATTGTATATGTTCCTGGCCACGAGATTATTGTATTTGGGATATATTTTTATGTTTTCTGCAACGATTCCATATTTAGAAACATTTACCTTTATGTAATGGTAGTTATTATTTGCGGAATTTTCCGGCAGAAGACCCCCTGCCCCTCCGCTGGAGTAATAAGGAACTCCTTTTTCTGTATGCTCCTTGTAAATGGTCCCATTGGTGAAGACAGCACTTACTTCATGCGCCGCAAATTCATCGATCAGAAAACCGGCGAAATCCTCCTTTGATTTTATGGGGGTATCGTTCATAAATACAAATTTTTGATTATAGTCGTCTGCCTTTTTCAATTCATTCGACATCCAATCTTTTTGTATATCAAAAGGCGTAGTGCCTGTTGTATCCAGAAAAATAAAATAGCTGTTCCCATACGCAAAAGAAGAATAAAATTGGCCAAAATGCCAAACGAATCTTCGTTCCCCGCCATCCGATACTTCTGAATCGCCAACACCGATGATCGAAGGCACATTTAAACGATTCAATGTTTTATTAAATACCCGATATTTGTCTTCCGCTCCGTCAAGCAACGCATTTCCAGTTGAAATCAGAAAAGAGATGTCCTTATCTCCATTTATATCTTTTATGATCCTGTTTTGAAATATGTCTATCGAATTTTTTGCCGATCCGACAACTGCAAAAGAATATGCGCCAGCATACTGATTATCTTCAATCGTTTCTATATTTTTGTAATTTCTCCCCTGGAAATCAGATTCCGCAGAAGACAGATATACTTTATAAGACAAAACGACGAGGAGAAGCAGCAAATTCATATATATCAACATTCTTACTTTGTCTTTATTCAAGCTATCATACTCCTTTCTTACTCGCATCAATAAACGATACTGTTTTTGAGTTTCTAAAAGAGTTCATTATCGGACGTGAGAAATGATATAGTGCAAAAACGCCGTAATCCCAAAGCTGTATAAGGCCAGTGATACAGGTTTTCCAAGCAGTATGATAAGAACAAATTCTTTAAGCTTCATTTTTGTCAAACCTGCGATATAGCACAGGAAATCATCGGGGGCGACGGGAAATAAAATAGCGATTGCAAACATACTGTTGAATTTCTTTCCTTCACCGGTCCACCCGATATATTTATTATAAAATTTTTCACCAATAATTTTTTTAACAAAGGAACTGCCATAGGTCCTTGACAGTAAAAATACGATAATCGAACCTATACAGATCCCAATGTAGTTATATAGAAACCCCCAACAGGGTGTAAAAATGATCGCACCCGCAACGCAACCGACAGTGGTTGGTAAAAATGGTATAATGATCGAAATTATTTGTATTGAAATAAATACTAAAACGGCCCAGAATCCGAAGCTTGAAACAAATTTTTGGAAGGTCTCTTCAGAAGAAAACAAGCCTATTCTATAGCCGTATATTACAAAAATAACGATTGCCGTTAATATTACAAGCGTCGTCACTTTTATGGAATAATTGGTTGTTTTCTTTATATCCATGAGTTCTCACTTTCTTCAGTTTCCTCGGCACGTCTCTATGCCGTTGCAATATGGATGATCAATACTGCAATAAACAAAACCGTAATTACTCTATGATAATAGATCCATCCCTTCTTCTTGAAAGATTTTCTGAACATAAAGTTCAGCCCTAGTATTATGCTTAAAACCCATGCCGCTGTTCCTATGTTAGGCGATAGAACTGGCTGTGACGAGAACACCCCATGAATAACGCCCGTTATGATCAAGGCGATTCCAAGCAGCTTATGATATTTTCTTAAAAAACGATTTCCTGTTTTCAGAAGAATATTTTCATTATTGAAATACGTTTTATTCACTACCCTTAAAAAATATATGATCACTAATAGCCCAACTATAGCAACACTGATCCCTGCAAAACCTTCTCCAAATGCTTCGTTCATAAATTCCTTCCATTCTCTATCAAAATAACTGTTACTGGTTTTTTATTTACCCTACTTTTATATTTTTAACACAGCTGCTCGTTTCCACGACAAAACAAAAGACTCTGAAACCATAATGATTTCAGAGTCTTTCTTTGTGGTGCGGTTGAAGGGACTTGAACCCATACCCTTTCGGACACGGCCCTCAACCGTGCGCGTCTGCCTATTCCGCCACAACCGCACGACTTCGTGACTGCTTTTCGCCACAAGCAATATAGTACCGTTTCGTGACCCTTTTGTCAAGCCGAAAAATCGTATTTTTTCTTAATTTGTTTGAAAAATATATGCAGGCCTATTCCTGCTTCTCTGTACTCGTGATTTCATAGCTTAGGCTCCAGGTCTCGCATCCTTTATAAATATCACAGAACCGGGGATCAAAGTCACCCTTGAGGTCGTCTGAGGCTACGATTCCGTAGGTTTTATAGAGCAGGCAATAGTAAGGTGTGTCTTGAAGTAAAACCTTGCGTATACCCGCAAAAACTTCTTTTTTCTCTTTGGCGGTAATACCTGACTGCATTTTGTCAAGAAGCGAGTCCAAAAGCAGGTTACTGTACCCGATCGAATTGCTATAAGTACGAAGCAAAGGTCTGAGGTCGTAGGTGTCTTTGATTCTGTAACCACCAAGATAAAGGTCAAAAGATCCGGCCGCCAGCTTGCTTGCGTATTCAGGAGTACTCACAGCATCCACAGTAACTGCAATATCGATATCTTTTAAGCTTTCCTGGATGAACTTGGCCGCTAAAACACGCTCTGAATTGTCTGCATTGACCAAAAGTTTCAGTTGGACATCAACGACACCCGACTCTTTTAAAAGTGATTTTGCTTTTTCCGGGTCAAAACCATTTTTTGCATCATTACCCGAAACGCCAAGATACCCTGGGAAATAGATCGTATCATTTACTACTCCGTTCCCGTAATAACAGCTTTCAATGATCTTTTTAGAATCGATGGCAGCGCCGATGGCTTGCCGTGCTTTCTTGTTTTTGAGAGCTTCCGTTCTAAAATTGAAGCCGATCAATTCCACCTCGTTTGAGGGGAAGGAATATACGGTCGCGTCTGTGTCGCTCAAAA